>NZ_JAAMTH010000001.1:557500-857500 GCF_018283455.1 Planococcus sp. MSAK28401
TGATCTTAGTTGCCAGCATTCAGTTGGGCACTCTAAGGTGACTGCCGGTGACAAACCGGAGGAAGGTGGGGATGACGTCAAATCATCATGCCCCTTATGACCTGGGCTACACACGTGCTACAATGGACGGTACAAAGGGCTGCAAACCCGCGAGGGGGAGCCAATCCCAGAAAACCGTTCTCAGTTCGGATTGCAGGCTGCAACTCGCCTGCATGAAGCCGGAATCGCTAGTAATCGCGGATCAGCATGCCGCGGTGAATACGTTCCCGGGCCTTGTACACACCGCCCGTCACACCACGAGAGTTTGTAACACCCGAAGTCGGTGGGGTAACCCTTACGGGAGCCAGCCGCCGAAGGTGGGACAGATGATTGGGGTGAAGTCGTAACAAGGTAGCCGTATCGGAAGGTGCGGCTGGATCACCTCCTTTCTAAGGATTATATCGGAACCGATTCTTAACGGATCGGGTTGACGTTTTGCGTTCAGTTTTGAAGGTTCACTCCTTGCGGAGCACTTTCAAACTTGTTCTTTGAAAACTGGATAGATCGACATTGATTAAGAAACAAGCATCAAGTAGCGTGATCGCTTTGCGATCAACTTATTTTTTTTGACCATTCAGTGGTTAAGTTAATAAGGGCGCACGGTGGATGCCTTGGCACTAGGAGCCGAAGAAGGACGGCACTAACACCGATATGCCTCGGGGAGCTGTAAGTGAGCTGTGATCCGGGGATTTCCGAATGGGGAAACCCACTGTTCGTAATGGAGCAGTATCCATGTGTGAATACATAGCACATGAGAAGGCAGACTCAGGGAACTGAAACATCTAAGTACCTGAAGGAAGAGAAAGCAAATGCGATTCCCCAAGTAGCGGCGAGCGAAACGGGATCAGCCCAAACCAGAAGGCTTGCCTTCTGGGGTTGTAGGACACTCTATACGGAGTTACAAAGGAATGGATTAAGCGAAGCGACCTGGAACGGTCCGCAAGACAGGGTAATAGCCCCGTAGCTGAAAGTTCATTCCCTCCAGAGTGGATCCTGAGTACGGCGGAACACGAGAAATTCCGTCGGAATCCGGGAGGACCATCTCCCAAGGCTAAATACTCCCTAGTGACCGATAGTGAACCAGTACCGTGAGGGAAAGGTGAAAAGCACCCCGGAAGGGGAGTGAAATAGATCCTGAAACCGTGTGCCTACAAGTAGTTAGAGCCCGTTAATGGGTGATAGCGTGCCTTTTGTAGAATGAACCGGCGAGTTACGATTGCATGCAAGGTTAAGGTGAGAAGCCGGAGCCGCAGCGAAAGCGAGTCTGAATAGGGCGAATGAGTATGCAGTTGTAGACCCGAAACCAGGTGATCTACCCATGTCCAGGGTGAAGGTAAGGTAACACTTACTGGAGGCCCGAACCCACGCACGTTGAAAAGTGCGGGGATGAGGTGTGGGTAGCGGAGAAATTCCAATCGAACCTGGAGATAGCTGGTTCTCTCCGAAATAGCTTTAGGGCTAGCCTCAAGAAGAGAATCCTGGAGGTAGAGCACTGTTTGGACTAGGGGCCCATCCCGGGTTACCGAATTCAGACAAACTCCGAATGCCAGTGATTTATGCTTGGGAGTCAGACTGCGAGTGATAAGATCCGTAGTCAAGAGGGAAACAGCCCAGACCACCAGCTAAGGTCCCCAAATATCCGTTAAGTGGAAAAGGATGTGGCGTTGCTTAGACAACCAGGATGTTGGCTTAGAAGCAGCCATCATTTAAAGAGTGCGTAATAGCTCACTGGTCGAGTGACACTGCGCCGAAAATGTACCGGGGCTAAACGGATTACCGAAGCTGTGGATGGACATCGTAGATGTCCGTGGTAGGAGAGCGTTCTAAGGGCGTTGAAGTCAGACCGGAAGGACTGGTGGAGCGCTTAGAAGTGAGAATGCCGGTATGAGTAACGAAAGACGGGTGAGAATCCCGTCCACCGAATGCCTAAGGTTTCCTGAGGAAGGCTCGTCCGCTCAGGGTTAGTCGGGACCTAAGTCGAGGCCGATAGGCGTAGACGATGGACAACAGGTTGATATTCCTGTACCACCTCCCCGCCGTTTGAGTAATGGGGGGACGCAGAAGGATAGGGTGAGCGTGCCGTTGGTTGTGCACGTCCAAGTTGTGAGACGAGAAACGAGGCAAATCCCGTTTCTATGTACATCAAGCAGTGATGGCAAGAGGTTTACCTCAGAGTCCCTGATTTCACACTGCCAAGAAAAGCCTCTAGCGAGGCGGGAGGTGCCCGTACCGCAAACCGACACAGGTAGGCGAGAAGAGAATTCTAAGGTGAGCGAGTGAACTCTCGTTAAGGAACTCGGCAAAATGACCCCGTAACTTCGGGAGAAGGGGTGCTCTGGTAGGGTGTTACAGCCCGAGAGAGCCGCAGTGAATAGGCCCAGGCGACTGTTTAGCAAAAACACAGGTCTCTGCAAAACCGTAAGGTGACGTATAGGGGCTGACGCCTGCCCGGTGCTGGAAGGTTAAGGGGAGTGCTTAGCGCAAGCGAAGGTGCGAACCGAAGCCCCAGTAAACGGCGGCCGTAACTATAACGGTCCTAAGGTAGCGAAATTCCTTGTCGGGTAAGTTCCGACCCGCACGAAAGGCGTAACGATCTGGGCACTGTCTCAACGAGAGACTCGGTGAAATTATAGTACCTGTGAAGATGCAGGTTACCCGCGACAGGACGGAAAGACCCCGTGGAGCTTTACTGTAGCCTGATATTGAATTTTGGTGCAACTTGTACAGGATAGGTAGGAGCCAGAGAACCCGGAGCGCCAGCTTCGGGGGAGGCGTCGGTGGGATACTACCCTGGTTGTATTGAACTTCTAACCCACAAGCCTTAGCGGCTTGGGAGACAGTGTCAGGCGGGCAGTTTGACTGGGGCGGTCGCCTCCTAAAGAGTAACGGAGGCGCTCAAAGGTTCCCTCAGAATGGTTGGAAATCATTCGCAGAGTGTAAAGGCACAAGGGAGCTTGACTGCGAGACGGACAGGTCGAGCAGGGTCGAAAGACGGACTTAGTGATCCGGTGGTTCCGCATGGAAGGGCCATCGCTCAACGGATAAAAGCTACCCCGGGGATAACAGGCTTATCTCCCCCAAGAGTCCACATCGACGGGGAGGTTTGGCACCTCGATGTCGGCTCATCGCATCCTGGGGCTGTAGTCGGTCCCAAGGGTTGGGCTGTTCGCCCATTAAAGCGGTACGCGAGCTGGGTTCAGAACGTCGTGAGACAGTTCGGTCCCTATCCGTCGCGGGCGCAGGAAATTTGAGAGGAGCTGTCCTTAGTACGAGAGGACCGGGATGGACACACCGCTGGTGTACCAGTTGTTCTGCCAAGAGCATCGCTGGGTAGCTATGTGTGGCCGGGATAAGTGCTGAAAGCATCTAAGCACGAAGCCCCCCTCAAGATGAGATTTCCCATTGCGCAAGCAAGTAAGATCCCTCAAAGACGATGAGGTAGATAGGTTCGGGGTGGAAGCGTGGCGACACGTGCAGCTGACGAATACTAATCGATCGAGGACTTAACCAACAAACTGAAACGTGAGTTTCCCCCAATGTCGATTTATCCAGTTTTGAGCGAACAAGCTCAACAGAGTCCAGTGATGATGGCAAAGAGGCCACACCCGTTCCCATCCCGAACACGGAAGTTAAGCTCTTTTGCGCCGATGGTAGTTGGGGGTTTCCCCCTGTGAGAGTAGGACGTCGCTGGTCTATAATTTTGGTCCCGTGGTGTAGCGGTTAACATGCCTGCCTGTCACGCAGGAGATCGCCGGTTCGATCCCGGTCGGGACCGTCATTCCAAAAAGTGAGCACAGCGAACCCGCTGTGCTCTTTTTCTATGGAAACAATATATTTTGATTTGCACGGCTATCTCCGCTAAACTATGAAAAGACTCAAACGAGGTGAAGAGACATGAGCTTTACGATTACAGTGCAATCGCCGGAACAGACAGAGAAACTTGCCATTCGATTGGCTTCGTTTTTACAACCTCAAGATCTTCTAACACTCGAAGGTGACTTAGGGGCAGGAAAGACGACTTTTACTAAAGGATTGGCAAAGGGGCTCGGCATCGAACGAACAGTTAATAGCCCGACTTTCACTATCCTCAAACAATATGAAGGACGAGTAAATCTGAACCATTTCGATGTATATCGCTTGGAAAATAGTGATGAAGATATCGGTTTTGATGAATTATTTGCAGAAGAAGCTGTGTCGGTGATCGAATGGGCTCAGTTCATCAAGGATTATTTGCCGGAGGAACGCCTGGATATTGTGATTCGCCGCTTATCTGAAGAGGGACGTGAAGTGGAGTTTCACCCGCACGGTGTCCGTTATGAAAACTTATGCAGGGAGCTAACACAATGATCTTAGGAATCGATACCTCGAATTCACCGCTAGCTATCGCTTTGGTGAAAGATGACACAGTATTAATAGAAGAAACTCAAAATTTAAAGATCAATCATTCCTTAACTGCTATGCCTGCCGTAGAGGAATTGATGAAAAAAGCAAAAATTGCTCCGGGTGATTTAACGCAAATTGTTGTTGCGGAAGGGCCTGGATCTTATACAGGAGTTCGAATTGGCCTGACAATCGCGAAAACTCTCGCATGGTCGTTGAAAATTCCGTTGACCACGGTATCGAGTTTAAAGGTTCTTGCAGCGAACGGACAGGGATTTAACGGTCTAGTTTGCCCTGTCATGGATGCAAGGCGTGGTACCGCTTTTACTGCACTTTATGATGGGCTTGATCTGGCAACAGTCCTTTCAGATCGGCATAGCGACTTTAGGGAGTTCCTTGAACAAGTGCATATACAGGGACGTCCGGTTTTGTTTACGGGAGTTGACCTTGAGATTCACCGGGCAGTGATTGAGGAAATGCTGGGGGACTTAGCCTATTTTGCTCCGTTCCAAAATAGGCTGCCAAGAGCGTCGAATTTAATTGCCTTGGCAGCGGATGAAGAAATGAAAGAAGTGCATCATACGGTACCTGAATATCGCCGGATTACAGAAGCGGAAGCGAATCTGGCAAAACTTGAAGAAGGAAAAGGCCAATGAGCGAATCAGTGAAATTTCGGAAGATGACTATTCATGATGTAAATGAAGTGTACGAAATTGAAAAGCAATCGTTTACGCTAGCCTGGACTAAAGAGGCGTTTGAGCAAGAGATGCTGAAAAACGAATTTGCTTATTATGTGTTGGCTGAAACGCAAGAAGGAGTCGTCGGTTACTGTGGCATGTGGCTTGTCATGGACGAAGCACATATTACGAATATTGCCATCTCACCCAAAGAACGGGGCAAGAAGTTTGGGGAAGCATTAATGAAAGAGGCAATAGAAACTGCTAAAGCGCAAGGTGCGAAATTGATGACATTGGAAGCACGTGTTAGCAATATAGCTGCGCTTAATTTATATAAGAAACTAGGATTCAAAAATGGTGGCATCCGAAAAGGTTACTATACGGATAATCAGGAAGATGCCATAGTTATGTGGGTGAATTTCGATGAATAAAGATATTTTTGTATTGGGAATAGAAACGAGTTGCGACGAAACAGCGGCTTCAGTTGTGAAAAACGGGACAGAAATTATCTCCAATGTGGTGGCATCGCAAATTGAGAGCCATAAGCGCTTCGGGGGTGTGGTACCGGAAATTGCCTCGAGGCATCATGTCGAGCAAATCACGATTGTAATTGAAGAAGCTCTGCAGCAGGCGAATTTGATGCCAATTGAATTATCCGCGGTAGCTGTAACAGAAGGGCCTGGTCTAGTAGGGGCATTGCTGGTTGGTGTCAATGCAGCAAAAGCGTTTGCCTTTGCGCATAGCTTGCCGCTAGTGGGTGTTCATCATATCGCAGGCCATATATATGCGAACCGATTAGAGCAGGAAATGGAGTTCCCGCTTTTGTCGTTGGTCATTTCCGGAGGGCATACTGAGTTGATCCTCATGAAAGAGCACGGTGATTTTACAGTCATCGGCGAAACTAGGGATGATGCTGCAGGGGAAGCCTACGACAAAGTGGCGCGGACATTGAACTTGCCATATCCTGGCGGGCCGCATATTGACCGATTGGCGCATCAAAGTGTGGAAGCGGTCGATTTTCCGCGGGTTTGGCTGGAAGAAGGATCTTATGATTTCAGCTTCAGCGGATTGAAATCGTCTGTGCTGAATTATATGCATAATATGAAACAACGCGGGGAAACGCCCGTGCCGGAAGCTGTTGCCGCAGGATTCCAAAACAGCGTCGTGGAAGTCGTAACGGCAAAGACTTTGCGCGCAGCCAGGGAATTCGGTGTACGACAAGTAATTGCAGCGGGCGGTGTAGCAGCCAATAAAGGCTTACGCCAATCGTTGACTGAGACTTTTGAAAAAGAGGGCATTCCCTTCTTTATTCCACCGCTGCCGCTTTGTACAGATAATGCAGCGATGATCGCCGCAGCTGGAACAGTTATGTACGAAAAAGGATTAACAGGAGATATGGCCATGAATGGGCGCCCGGGCATGCCTTTAAGTTCATGGATTTAACTGAAAGCATTGCCGCAATTTATTGAGAATTGCGGTAATGCTTCTTTTTTTATGAATAATATCCAAATATTATAAGGACATAGAAACGTGTTTTCTGTCAATAGAGAACATTTGTACTTATGCACAATTTGTGAATAAGCTGTTAACAACCGATCGATAAATAGTGGATTACCTACATATTGTGGAGATTAAGGTGGAAAACTATGTGGATAAAAGAAAATAGTCCTGTGGATAATGTTCGTAACTCTGTTGATAGTTGATTTTGCAACTCTTTTAATGTGTACAAATCTGTGGAAATATTTATTTTCTGAAATGGTATTGACCTATATGTAGGAAATGAAAAACCGCATACCCAGTATGCGGTCAGGAATTCATTTCTTCAAGTTGTTCTTGTAATTCGAGCCATTCTGCCATGGTTGCTTCATGTGATTGCTTGAGTTCTTCCAGGCGTGATTGCAAAGGCATAACGCGTTCATGGTCCTGGAAAATATCCGGCTCGCATAGTTGTTCTTCAATCGCGGCGATTTCTTCATCAAGTGCTTCCATCGCCTGCTCGATTTCAGTGTTTTTTCTTACTAATTGGCGTTCGAGTTTTTTGGCTTCCTTATCGATTTGCGAAGTAGAGGTGGATGTTTGCGTTTCTGGCTGTTTCGCTTTTGCTTCAAGGGCATCGAGTGCCGCGAGTTCTTCAGTTTCGAGTTTCTTCTCGACATAATAATCGTAATCGCCCAAATACTCGGTTGTGCCGTCGCGGGACAGTTCTACCACTTTTGTAGCGATCCGGTTCATGAAATAGCGGTCGTGGGAAACGAATAGTAATGTGCCTGGATAGTCGATCAAGGCATTCTCGAGTACTTCTTTGCTATCGAGGTCCAAATGGTTGGTCGGCTCATCAAGCAGCAAGACATTGGCTTTTTGCATCATGAGCTTAGCAAGTGCCACACGCGCTTTTTCGCCGCCCGATAAAGTCGAGACCGGCTTCAAGACATCGTCTCCAGTGAATAAGAAGCGTCCGAGGATGCCCCGGATGTCTTTTTCATTTACATGCGGGTAGTCGTCCCATAATTCGTTGAGCACGAGCTTATTGCCTTTTAAGTTCGCTTGTTCCTGATCGTAATAGCCGAACTGGATGCCAGTGCCGTAATGGATGTCACCTGCGAGTGCCGGCAATTCTTTCATGATGGTCTTGAGCAGCGTCGATTTGCCGACACCGTTCGGCCCGACAAGCGCGAGGCTGTCGGTGCGGTAAAGTTTTAGCAAGATGTTGTTCGAGACCGGCTGGGCGCCATAGCCGACGGACAGCGACTGGACGTTCAAGACGTCATTGCCGCTTTGCTTTTGGATGTCGAAGCCGAAGCGCGCTGATTTTTCGTCGCCTTCCGGAGCTTCCATCCAGTCGGTTTTCTCGAGCACACGGCGCCTGCTTTGCGCCATTTTTGTTGTAGAAGCCCGAACCAGGTTACGGGCGACGTAATCTTCAAGTTTGGCTTTCTCGCTTTGCTCTTTCTCGTAATGTTTGCGGTCGAGTTCGTATTGTTTCGCTTTTTCGCTTAAATAACGGCTGTAGTTGCCGGTGTATTTACGGACCTTCTTGCGTGACACTTCGTAAACCAGCGTGACGACTTGGTCGAGGAAATAGCGGTCATGCGACACGATGAGCAATGCGCCCGGATAATTCTTCAAATAGTTTTCGAGCCAGCTCAGCGTTTCGATGTCCAAATGGTTGGTCGGCTCATCGAGAATCAAGAGCTGCGGCTTTGCGAGCAGGAGCTTCGCCAGCATGAGGCGGGTTTTCTGGCCGCCTGACAGGGAAGTGATTTTCTTTTCGTAGTCTTCCGGATAGAACTTCATGCCGTGCAGGACCGCGCGCGTATCGGCCTCGAACTGATAACCGCCGGCATCTTTAAAATGAGTCTGGAGGAGGTCATATTCTTGCATGACCTTGGCATTGCGTTCGGCATCATTGTACACATCCGGATCAGCCATGGCAGCTTCGAGCTGGCGCAGCTTTGCTTCCTGATCCCGGAAATGGGCGAAGATTTTCATCATTTCCTGCCATACGGTGGCGTCTGAATTCAAGTCGGTTTGTTGTTCCAAATAGCCGATCGTTAAATCTTTCGGCATGATCAAATCGCCGCTGTCGTAAGACATTTCACCGGCGATGATTTTCAATAATGTGGATTTTCCGGCACCATTGCGGCCGACAAGTGCGACCCGGTCACGGTGCTGGACTTCGAGTTTGGCGCCTGAGATGATTTCCTCGGCACCGAATGATTTATGGATTTGATTGACTTGCAATACGATCATTTAGGGTCACCTCTATTCTTCTTAAGTGTAGCTGATGGGCGTGCGCTTCGCAATTACGCAAGCCTTTACATATCAAGGCCTGTCATGTAAGATTGATACGATTTGACAACAGTTCAGAAGGAAGCGATCCCATGCTTGACGAATCCCATAAAATCCCGCAAGCGACAACGAAGCGGCTGCCCTTGTATTACCGGTTTCTCCAGAATTTTGCCAATGCTGGACAGAAACGCATCTCCTCACAGGAGTTGAGCGAAGCGATGAAAATCGATTCGGCGACCATCCGCCGCGATTTCTCCCATCTTGGCGCACTTGGCAAAAAAGGCTACGGCTATGATGTGCAGGAGCTCTTGGCGTTTTTCCGTAAGACGCTTGACCAGGACGAAGCGACGAATGTTGCGTTGATCGGTGTCGGAAGCCTCGGCAGCGCGTTTTTAAAATACAATTTCCACCGCAATCACAACACGAAAATCATCCTGGCCTTTGATACGAACAGCCCCCATGAAGGCAAGAAAATCAGCGGCATCGATACCTACCACCCCGATTTGATTGAAGAGAAGATTAAGCAGTACGGTGTGGAAGTGGTCATTTTGACGGTGCCGTCGCGGTCGGCTCAAGATGTCACCGACCGGCTCGCCCAGACAGACATTAAAGGCATCCTCAATTTCACGCCGGTGCGCATTTCCGTACCGGAACATATCCGCGTCCAGACGATCGATTTATCGGTGGAGCTGCAAACTTTGATCTACCAGATCAAGCATGATTAACATAAAACCTTCACATTTGAACGGCCATTGGAAATAGCCAAAAGGCCTTGTTTCATGTACACTAGAAGCATACTACAGGAGGTGTCTGATATGGCTCCAGGTCCATTAAGTTTAATCATCATCGGGATTGTCGCCTTGCTGATTTTCGGCCCGAAAAAATTGCCGGAACTAGGGAAAGCATTCGGTTCTTCCTTGCGCGAATTCAAAAACGCCACAAAAGGATTGGCCGACGACGATGAAGATGACAAGAAAGTCGAAACAGCAAAGAAAAACGATTTAGATAAGAAAGACGAGCACAAGTAACACGATAGGATGTTTGTCCGATGAACCAACAAAATGAAATGACGGTAGTTGAACATATAGGTGAACTTAGAAAACGGCTGACCTTGATAGTCGTTTTCTTTCTGTTCGCGCTCATTGCCGGATTCTTTCTCGCTGAGCCTTTAATCCGCTATTTGCAGTTCAGCGAAGAGGCGCGGAATCTGACGCTGAATGCGTTCAAGATTACCGATCCGATTAAGATATATATGCAGGTCATGATGATTTTGGCATTGATCATCACGTCGCCTTTGATCATGTACCAATTTTGGGCATTCATCAGCCCTGGACTCTCTGACAGGGAGCGAAAAGTGACGCTTGGGTATATTCCGTTTTCCTTGTCCTTGTTTATCGGCGGGATTGCGTTTTCCTATTTGGTGTTGTTTCCATATGTTATTGGATTCATGCTCAATATATCGGAGAATCTGGATATCCAGGAGACGATTGGGATCAATGAGTATTTCCAATTTTTGTTCCAAATCACCTTGCCGTTCGGCTTTATCTTCCAGCTGCCGGTGTTGATGCTATTTTTGACGCGTCTCGGGATTTTGACGCCGATGATGATGACGAAGTACCGGAAGTATGCGTATTTGGCGCTGGTGACGATCGCCGCTTTCATTACGCCGCCGGATATTATTTCCCATATGATCGTGACATTGCCTCTGATTTTACTCTATGAATTCAGTGTAATCATTGCGCGCATTGGCTATCGTAAGTTCCTGCGGGCAGAACAGCAGCAGGCAATTGAAGAACAGACAGAAGACCTTCCGCCGAAATGATGGCGGAAGGTTTTTTGTTTGGAATGAACTGTACGTAAATCGAAATTCCCCTCAGTGTCAGCTCTTAGCGCTGACACGGAGGGGAATTCATGAGAATTTGATTAAGGTTCTATACACAAACTAGTCTTCGAAAGATAAGTTAACCGGTTCTTCCATTAACTCGTTTTCCAATTGCATATTGGTTGTTGGGGTGTTAGCATCCACTGTTTGGAAAGACAGCCCGTCTATCCAGACTCCACCTGTGCCGGTGAGCAACACGCCGAATGAAATGGCTGCACTGTGATCGGGGACGTCGAGGACAATGGAATAGCGGTTCCACGTGGTGGTGCCGGTGAGTGGGCGGTTGCTCATATTGTCGAATTGTAAAACGTCTTCTGATGAATTGTCGACACGCATCCATAGGCCCGCGAAATGTTGGACGTCTTTCGTTTGGATAAATCCGGACAGTTGAATGCGCTGTCCGCGGTAACGGTCGGCTTTAAACTGCTGCATCATCGTGGCGAATTCTTCATCATCTGCGGAATCGGTTGATTTTAGGTATCCTGATGCTCGACCCTGATGGATTTCTTTTTGGTCAGTGCCAATTTCGTAATGGTCAGGATGGCTGCCGCTGATGAACCAGCCTTTCAGTTGTTCAGTCATCTTCGTTTCCTCCTTGTGTAGGTGCATGGCATTCATGATTTTTCGGTAACGGCCAGGTGGAAGTTGGTAAACTTTCTTGAAGGCGCGTGTGAAAGCTTCTTGAGATTCAAATTGATAGAAAAAAGCAATATCGATAATACGTTCATCGGTATACAAAAGCTGGCTAGCTGCATTGGCAAGACGTCTTTTTCGTATGTATTCAATAGCGGATATGCCGACAGTGTTTTGAAATATGCGGTGAAAATGAGATTGAGAAAATCCGGAAACCGCTGCGATCTCATTAGCTGAAATGGCCTCATGCAAATGCGACTCTATCCATTGGATGGACTGCTGGATGAAGTGTTCGTAATTCACCATGCATCACCTCCTTCTACGCTTTATCATAAAGCAAAGCAGAATTACATTTTTGATTTTTATTGCTTTCTTGTTGTGAAGGCATAAAAACCGCCGCTCCAACAAGGGAGTGGCGGTTTTTGGGTTATTGCAGGTTTTCCATTTGTTTGATGAAAGTTTCGATCTTGTCCATATTGAGCTGGATGAGCATGACGTAGCCGTTCAGCAGGATGTGCGCGATGATCGGTGTGATGATGCGCTTGGTCCGCTGATAGAGGGCTGCCAGGATCAGTCCGGTCGTGAAGTAGAGCAGAAGATGCGTGAACTCGAGATGGACGAGTGCGAAGACCAGCGCCGAGATGGCTGTGGCGATCCAGAAGTTCATCGTTTGGTTCAAGGAGCCGAAGACAACCCGGCGGAAGACGAGTTCTTCGAGTATCGGGCCGAACAGGACGACCGCGATGATCGCGTAAGGCACGACTTCAGCGATTCGGACGAGCGTCTGTGTATTGGCGGATCCGGGGTCGATGCCGATTGCCATTTCAATCATGGCGGCGATCGATTGCCCGATGATCAATAGCAGAAAGCCGAGGACGCCCCAGCCGATAGCAGCGGGAAGGCTCGATTTTTTGCCTTTCCAAATATTGAAGAAGTTGCGGTCGCGCAAGATGAGAACCATCGTAACTAAAAAGCCAACGCCCATCGTCAGGAAGATCAGCCAGCCCGACGTCGAAGCGCGGGCGGTGGCGTCGTCAAGTCCTTGATCGCGGAAATAGCCAAGCGTCGGGCCGATAAAGAGGATCGGCATGAGCTGGACGGCTACGAAGACGAGCAGGACCAGGAGCGGCGTGCGCATGTTTTTGCGCTTATACCCTTTCGCTTTCTGCGAAGAGGCGGTTTTATCGGTTGAGGTCATGTAGTCAAATTCCTTTCTTTTCGCGTGCTTCTTTTATTGTAGGGCTTAACAGAAAAAGGCGCAAAGAATTCAAAACGCTATAAGGTTTCTGCTTGCAATTAACTGAAGATTTTATTAAACTTATCTATGGGTTAGCACTCAAGACTAGAGAGTGCTAAGCGACTAGAAGCTATTTAATTTGAGGAGGGTGTTTCAATTGTTAAGACCATTAGGAGATCGTGTCATCATTGAGCTCGTCGAAAAGGAAGAAAAGACATCTAGCGGAATCGTCTTGCCAGGATCTGCGCAGGAAAAACCGCAGGAAGGCAAAGTGATTGCGGTAGGGAATGGACTTATCCGTGAAAATGGACAGCGTACAGAGCTGGACGTAACTGAAGGAGACCGCGTCGTCTTTTCGAAATATGCGGGCACAGAATTGAAATACGAAGGCAAAGAATACTTAATTTTACGTGAAAACGACATCCTTGCGATTGTCGGCTAAATAAGCATAAATTCTATTTATATAGGAGGAACCGAATCATGGCAAAAGATATTAAGTTCAGTGAAGATGCACGCAGCCTGATGTTGCAAGGTGTAGATAAATTAGCGGACGCAGTCAAAGTTACGCTTGGGCCAAAAGGGCGCAATGTTGTACTTGAGAAGAAATTCGGCACGCCGCTGATCACAAACGACGGCGTAACGATCGCTAAAGAAATCGAGCTTGAAAACGCGTTTGAAAACATGGGCGCGAAACTTGTGGCGGAAGTGGCTTCCAAAACAAACGATATCGCAGGTGACGGTACGACGACTGCGACTGTTCTTGCACAAGCGATGATCCGTGAAGGCTTGAAGAACGTTACAGCTGGCGCTAACCCTGTCGGCATCCGCCGCGGCATCGAATTGGCTGTGGAAAGCGCAGTTACTGGATTGCAATCCATTTCCCAGCAAATCGAAGGCAAAGAATCGATCGCGCAAGTAGCGGCGATTTCTTCTGGCGACGAGGAAGTCGGCAAATTGATCGCAGAAGCGATGGAGCGCGTTGGCAACGACGGCGTCATCACTTTGGAAGAATCACGCGGCTTCACGACGGAACTTGATGTCGTAGAAGGCATGCAATTCGACCGCGGCTATCAGTCTCCTTACATGGTGACGGATTCCGACAAAATGGAAGCGGTTCTTGAAAACCCGTTCATCCTTGTCACAGACAAGAAGATCGGCAACATCCAGGAAATCCTTCCAGTACTCGAGCAAGTCGTCCAGCAAAGCAAACCGTTACTCATCATCTCTGAAGATGTTGAAGGCGAAGCGTTGGCAACACTTGTCGTGAACAAATTGCGCGGCACATTCAACGCAGTGGCTGTTAAAGCCCCAGGATTCGGCGACCGCAGAAAAGCGATGCTCGAAGACATTGCAGCACTCACTGGCGCTGAAGTGATTACAGAAGACCTCGGTCTTGACCTGAAATCCACAAACATCACACAACTTGGACGCGCAGCGAAAGTCGTTGTTTCGAAAGACAACACAACGATCGTTGAAGGCAATGGCGATTCCGAGAAAATCATCGCTCGCGTGGCACAGATCCGCAGCCAATTGGAAGAAACAACTTCTGAATTCGACCGCGAAAAACTGCAGGAGCGCCTAGCGAAACTTGCTGGCGGTGTCGCAGTCATCAAAGTCGGCGCAGCAACTGAAACAGAACTTAAAGAGCGTAAACTGCGCATCGAAGACGCATTGAACGCAACACGCGCAGCGGTTGAAGAAGGCATCGTAGCAGGCGGCGGTACAGCGCTTATCAATGTCTACAACCAAGTGGCGAAAATCGCGGCAGAGCAAGAAGGCGACGTCGCGACAGGCATCAACATCGTGCTCCGTGCACTTGAAGAGCCGGTTCGCCAAATCGCAACGAACGCTGGCCTTGAAGGCTCGATCATCGTTCACCGTTTGAAAACCGAAGAAGTCGGCATCGGCTACAACGCGGCAACAGGCGAATGGGTCAACATGCTTGAGCAAGGCATCGTAGACCCAACGAAAGTGACGCGTTCAGCACTACAAAACGCAGCATCCGTTGCAGCGATGTTCCTAACAACTGAAGCAGTCGTAGCAGACCTGCCAGAACCAGCACAAGCTGGCGGTGGCATGCCCGATATGGGCGGCATGGGCGGCATGATGTAAAAAGAACTCCCAAACCTTGTTATTACAGGGTTTCGGGAGTTTTCTTTTTGTTTCGGGCAACAATGGATTTCAAAAAATATCTATTAAAGTTTTTTAGTCATTTCCGAGAGGTGACTGCTGAATAGCTCGGAAGCTTTACTTTTTACGTTTTTCGTCATGTGGGCATAAACCTTCATGATCATGTTAGTATCTGAGTGCCCCACACGGCGTTGAATTTCTGCTTCAAGCAGTAAATAGACGTTCGTATGGAAAAGACTATGAGAGGTAATGTGTTTATTAGTGTCTATCATCTTCAGTGCTTTTGCGATCACCAGCAGCATTCTCCAGGCAATCATTCACTTGGTAATGAATATCATCCAAGTAATTGCGCCGCCAATTAGTTTTATTGCAGGGATGGTCTCTTCTAATCTGGCTATCAGCACCCCGCCACGTTCATAGCAGGTATTATGACATCGATATTCCAGCTGTTTCGCCCGATTGTGGACGTGGTGATGGAAGTATTAAATATCATGACGCAGGTCATTTCAGAAGTTTGGCAGCGAGTAATGGTTTTGACAGGTGGATTGTCCGTCGGTATCAGTCCCATCATCAGTGGGTGCTCAGGCGTCGTATCAGACATATTTAATAATCAACAATTATCAGCGGCGCCATGAATAACGTTTCCAGGCTCATCACGGGTGTGTTCGAGAATATCCGCGGAGCCTGGAAAGGATTGACCACTTTTGTGGATGGAATCTTCAACGGTATCAGCAGCAATGTCCAGGTACTTGTTAATCAGGTCAAAGGCTTTGTGAACGACGTCATCGGCGGCGTGAATGCTGCAGTCAGCCTGATTAACAAAATTCCAGGTGTTAGCATCTCCGCAATTCCGATGCTTTACCGGGGGACGAATGACTGGCAGGGCGGCTTTGCTCGGATGAACGAGGGCGGTCGAGGGGAACTCGTAAACCTTCCGAACGGGGCGCAAGTCATTCCACACGATGTATCGATGAAATACGCTAGAGAAGCTGGCAGAGCATCTTCTGGCGACTCTAAAGGGAATGGACCGAGTGTCTACAATGATGCAGGAGTTCAGGTTCATATTGCGAATTTCGAAAACAATACAGATCGGGATATCGAAACCCTCTCTCACGATCTTGCTTGGCTGACGAAACGAGAAAGAGGACGCATAGATTATTAAAGCGCATAACTTAAAGTCAAAAAGGTTGCATAAAATAAAATTCCAATTTTAAACAGGAATCCCCTTTCTAGGCATAGAATGTTAACATATACGCTTAGAAAGGGGATTTGCAAATGGTAAGAATGGGTATTAACAGAGCTGAAGTGGGACAGCGAGCACTATTGGAAAAATCTTCGTTCAGTAACGAAGAAAGGTGTATATTCCTTTCCCACGCTTCTAAAGATAAAGAGGCTGTAAGAGAAATAGGTAACTATATCATGAACTCAGGAATTGATATTTATCTTGATGAAAATGATATCGATTTACAAACAGCTGCTGAGGCAGGTAACCATAATGAAGTTACTTCATGTATAGAAAAAGGAATTAATAAATCAACAGATATTTTTTGCATTGTTTCTGAAGAAACTAAAAAGTCCTGGTGGGTGCCATATGAAGTGGGATATGGAAAGAAAGCGAAGACCAATCTATATACATTTCTTTTAAGAGACGTCACACACATTCCAAGCTACTTAAAAATATGTGGCATCATTAAAGATAGATGGGACCTAAATAGTGTCTTAGGTGATTTATCTAAGGGGGAGCTTTTGAAGGAGTCTAGCACTTTTGATTACAATTACAATCAAAGAGCGGGGAGTATCGTAAACTATGACGCCGCTAATCACCCACTTAACGAATACGTTCGAGAAATTAGGCATGATTAGGAAGAAAATCAATTCTCGTAAGTTATTGGAGGTAATAAGATGAGTCGTACACCTAATAAATTCACGGTTTCTTTAGGTATACCTAACATGGCTAGCATTTCCGGAGAATGGGAGCCTAATGAAAATCAACAGGACGCTTCTTGGGAGATTTACGTAGAACTTGTTACTCGAGTCTCGGTGGTAGGTCTTAAAGAAGATGAGGGCAACGTTAGGGAGGCCCTTTCATCTCTGTATGCTATTTTTGCCGAAACGAGAGGGATTCTTAAGAGATATGGGCCGGGTATTGCGATTTCTCCGGGGAAAGGTGATTTGTCTTTGGGTTATATAGCGGTGAGTGTCCTGAATGATTTTCTCAGGCCGTTTTTAACTAAATGGCATCCTATACTCTTATCTCATGAAGAAACTCGTAATGAAGGGGTTTCGCTTATGAATCATTACAAAGTCTGGGAGCGAGATGATGAGATCAGAGAAGGGCTAAATCAATTATCCGATTTTCTGTACGAGTATTCTAAAATTCTGGCTAAAGGCGCTGGAATACCGCCATTAGTTGAAAAAAGTATCTAAGTAAACGTAAAGTAAGTGTCGGAGTTATATCTAGGGAAGAAGTTAATTATACAAGGGGTTGTTTTAAGTGGAGGCATGGTTGATTCCAGGAGAGTTAAAAGTTAATATCGAAGCAGATACCTATTTCAGAGATGAAAAGGACGTTTATGACATCAAAGATACTTTGACGGAAGAGGAGTTTGAAAAGTTTAAAGACTTTCTTGTAGCCATATCCATAAGTGAAGAGCAGTATTTCACCCTAGAAATTGATGGCTCACCAAGTCTAGTCAGATTCGGACTTATCAGTCATAGAAAAACAGATGACGGTGTGCGTATTAAAGGGCCAATTGTATCAAGCTTTTTTGACGAGAAGCAGGAAGAAAAAGATTATGGTGATAACTTCAGTGTCAATATAGAAGATCGAACTTTAATTAATGAGCTTCGGTTTGAACGTTTGACAGCCAAACTTATTGAAAAGGGGTACCTGACTGAGGATGAAGCGGGAGAGATAGTAAAGTTTCCTTCAGAGAATTTCGTACGAAAAGCAATCGAATACAGAACATTTTAGCCTTAGCGCTTCCAATCCGGAGGCGTTTTTCTTATGTCGTAAAACGGTAAATAACCTGAAAGTTGGTGGTAAATGGTGAAACTGACAGTCAAGCAGCAACGATTTGCAGACGAGTACATCCGGCTCGGAGAGATTACTCAAGCAGCAGTAAACGCAGGATACAATCCGAAAAGCGCATATAAAACAGGAAGCGAAAACCTCAGAAAACCCCTAATCGAATCTTATATAAACAGGAGTATGGAGAAATTGAAGAAGGAGTACCTAGCAGAACAGGACGAAGTACTGTAATTTCTGACGAGCGTGGTAAGGGGATGAGCGAGCAGCACTACGTTAGTCGGTCTTGGAATGGGATTATAGTGAACGGGCGTCTGTTCGGAGTATAGAAATATAACAGTAACCGGCTGCAATGATTTCAAAAAAAGGAGGAGTGATCCCTAGTGAAGCAACAGAAACCTTATATACCGCCGCATGTACTTAGTGCTATGTGGCAGTTCATGCTCAAGACTTCAGTTCCTCGTATCCTTGCAGAAGAGCAGAAAAGAAGAGTGGAAGAAAAATTAAAGTGAAAAATGTGTAATTAGAAGGATGTCAGTTAAAGTTCTCTTGAAAACTACTGGACATACAGAGAGAGGAGTACGAATTAATTATTTATGTATTACGCCCGCTCCGGCCAGTCCATGTAAAAAACTGAATTTCCATCCAAATTAGACTGCTGATTACCCAGGCACACCCCCATAAAAGAAGTCCTTGAAATGCCGAGAAAGTACCTGTTTCAAGCAGCGCCTTTCTCCACCTGAAATGGACTTCCTTATAAGGAGAGTAGTAGGCGTTGTTTTTCGTCAATATATCCAGTTTTCCCAAGGGTTTAATGGGGTGTGGGTTACACAGCCCCTAGTTACACACCCCTAAACGGGAGGCTCAGAGGGGTGTGTAAGACGGGAGTAAATGAGTTTTTCTGATAGAAGAATTCTAGTAGAGGAAATTCGCAGAAGGTAAGAGAATACTTAGGTATAAATATAAAACCAAAAGGGATAGTGATTGCTGAAAAAAGCCGGAAAGGATGAATTGAATGAAAAGCAAAAAACCCGATATTTCTCCGCAGACCCTCGAAGCCATGCGACAGTTTATGCTTAAAACTTCTGTGCCTCGTATTCTTGCAGAGGAGCAGAAAAGAAGGGATCTCCTGAAAAAGGAAGAAGGCGAATCCGGATGCAAAAACTAAACGTCGAGCTTTCAGTCGAGATACCAGCTGAATACGTATTGATCACTAAAGTAGAATACGAAGAATTGAAAGGCAATGAGCTGCGCGGCGTTTACTGGAATATAAAAGAGCTTGAGAAGCGTACAGGCAGGAAGGCCACATGGTTGAAAGAAAACGTGCTCTATCCAGAGAAATTCAGAAAAGTGTTGGATATCGAGCACGGAGGCTTTGTGGCTTATCCGAAGACTAAGGGGCAGCCTTGGGCGTTTCAAGCTAAGAGAATGAGTGATTTTTTGGATGAGAGATTTTCTCGTATATTTCTCTGAGACGAAAGAAATTCCAGGGAAGGAGGTGCTTAATTGCCGTTCATTGAAGTGAAGGTAGATGTCAATCACGATGAAATTCGCAAACAGGTTAATGATCGAATCGACAAGGCTATCCAGGAGACTCTCTTCTTGTGGGACATAAACGAGATGGCCAAACGCACGTGCATGGGCAAGACGTTTCTCGAAGAAGAGTTTCTGCGCGATCCACGCATGAAGTTGCTGGAACGGCGGAAGGGGAAAGGTAAGCGGTTTTGGTTTTACGAACAGAGCTTAACGGTCATGCAGCAAATCATGGAAGAGTGGTAGCAAAATAAACGCGTGGACAGACGCTATTGTTTTAAAAATGTAAGGAGGACACCTCGTTGAAAAGAGATATGGAATACGTAAGAAAGCTATTAATTGATTTCTCTGAGGGCAAAGGAAGAGGAGATTTTAAAACATTTACCTTCGAGAGTGATAAAATGGCAGTCTCGCAACATTTAAAATACGAGTATCATTTGAAAATAATGGAGCAGGCTGGCTTAATAACCTATAAAAAGCGAAGTTATAAAAGTGGATTCGCGTTATTGAATGCCCCGGAGTTAACTTGGTACGGACAGGATTATTTAAGTGCTATTGAGAGTGATACAGTATGGAAGAAAATTAAGGTTACTATCAAAGAGAAAGGCTTGGAGACTGGGCAGGTTACGTTTGAGGTATTTAAAGAACTAGCCAAAGCTAAAATGAAGGAAACTTTCGGTTTAATTTAATTGCGGTGAGTAGTAATAAAAATTTTAACTATCTTGAAACTTTTCTTCCATTTATTCGTAATTATATGTATCAAATGAAATGGGGGAAATATTATTATTACTTATAACGCTTCAGAAACCAAACAAGCTGTAAAGTTTTTTGAGAACAACCTCGAATTCTTAGGGAAGGTTCAATCAATTGAGCATAAGCGATTGAAATCTGAAACTATGTACCAGACCATCATCAAAGGTACGGAAGAAACATTAACGATTAACGACGGATTGTCTTCTGGGTATGCTGGCGAAGGGCCAAGAGGACTTGTTAAAGTGCTGGAGAGATTGGGTGTTGAAAGTTCTGATGCAGAGTATTATGCCAAAGATAGAGATACTCACAAAAAAGGTTTTATCCTCGAACTTAAATAGAAGTGATTAAACGAGTTTCCGAGTGGATGCTCGTTTTTATTATTACTTTGATATATTCCCACACAGATAGAATCATTGCATTTAAAGTTTAAAAAAGATTCTTTCACAAATATTTCACAAGTTTTTTTCGAATGTGTAGGCCTCGCTAAAACGCATTGAAAGTGGCCTAGAGGGACAATAAGTTTAAAAGCAACTAATGTACTATTTTAATGAAAAAACCTCTCTATAGTGGTTCTAAAGGTCTCTGGGGTACTAAATGCGTAAGGAAAAGCTATAACAACTCTTCCTGACATATCGGTATTTCAAATGGAAATTTATGGAGTGTACAATTAGGCTATCGGTGGTATAGAATATGTATACAGCAGGTATACGGTAGTCTTTAGAGGTGTTTGAGGTAGTTTACTCGCACCTTTTTCGTGTATTCTAAACTGTATTAATGTATGCATGAATGTATTAATGGAGGTATATAAATGCCTAAAGTAACTAATTTTGTATTTTGTGAGCCGGGACAATTTAAGCCGGGTTCATCACAGATCCCATTTATAGAAGGAGTTTCAACTTCTAGTAGTTTATTTGGGTTCGCTATTTTGTACTCAATTACTAGTTTTTCTAGATTCGAGGATCATAATGTATTTCTTAGTATAAAAGATCCTCACGAGGAAGAACTGATTAAAACTGAAGAGTTTACTATCGAAAAAAGCGAAGACGTTAGTGGTGACTTATCAAGAGAGTTTCCATCGAAAGAGCTACTGAATGGTGCAACAATGGCTATAGAATTTAATGATGTTGAATATAGAGGCCAAGGTTTGTACAAGGTAGAAGTGTTCTTCGATGGAGAATTATTAGGTGAATTTTTCCTCCCTGTTATCTTAAGAAAGGAGAGTGAAAAGGAATGAGCGGAATAGGAGCAACAAGCGTCGCTGTTAACGAGAGAAGTTTTATAGATACTTTTATAAAAACAACTGCTGTTTTAGTGGTAGTTGCATCTACTTCGGGAATCTATACGAATGTTCATGTTTTAAAGGATCAAGAGTTAAGTAGTAAACAAAAAACCGCACCAAGTGTTGAAGTTAAGAGACACAACTTATTTTCCTCTGCGAAACCTAATGTTCTAGAAAAACCTAAGCCTAGATTAATAAATTTGACAGAGATGAATAAACCTATATATCAGAGTTCCTTATTAGAGGCTAAAAATGTAGAAGAGAATGACTTTGTATATGCAGACGATTTTGATACTGTGGACAATTCAAATGACTCTAAGAGCATTTACGTGACTCTTTCTTATGGGGGGCATTTACCAGCAGCTTCTGATGATGATTTCGACTTTGTATATGCAGACGATTTTGATACTGTAGACAATTCAAACGACTCTAAAAAGCTTTCTATGCAACAAGCAACTGGGGGGCGCCTGTTTGATGGGAGAGATAGAGGATAATGACAGAAGAAAACACAACTACAGCTTTATATCGTGAAGTTTTCTCGACAGAAGACATCAGTCAAGGGGATATCTTCTTCGGTTTCCCACTCATGCTCCCTGACCCCGAAAGTATTGATAAAGTTGTAGAAGTAACAAAAGAAGGAATAGAGGCTACTGTAAAATACAAAGTGAATACTACAAATTTAATAGTCCTGACTCAGGCATGTGATTTATCAAGGGATAATGGCCGTTTGCCAGTTAAATCTGTGGTATGTGCAGCTATAAATGATATTAGCCAATATAAGTTACAAAACGTGCACAATGTAAATGCGCAGAAAGTACACAGTTTTTACTTACTCCATAAGGATGATGTGTTGTTTAAAAAGTCTCATCTAATTGAGTTTAAGAGCACATATACAATTCCTTATGAATTATTGAGTAAATATGCGCAAAATTACGGGAATAGAGTTCGACCAACTAGCCCTATTCTAGAGAAAGTTTCTCAACAGTACGGTAATTTTTACTCGAGAATTGGTCTCGAGTATGTAAGAGAGTCGAAGGATCTTGCAGCAGAGTACAATTCATTAAAAGGTGAATAATAAAAATGCAAGAGAGGAGCTTCGGTTTTCTTTTTTTATGAGCAACAATCCGGCAACAATGAAATGATTTTCCATGAAAAACTATACGAACAAAAAATGAAAACCTTCTATATAGTAGGGTTTTCGATACCCCATACAAGACTATAATAGCTACTCTTCAATGGGCGGCATGATGTAAGTCATCAACCCATTATAAAAAATCCCCTCTCACATGATGTGAGAAGGGATTTTTTTGGTATCGGAACTATAAGAGAGCTTACTTCCTCGAAGTATACTGAAAAACCGGATCCATCAACTCAAACTCATAGGTCTCACTATTGACCTTGCCAACAATCTGTTCGCTATCATAAAGCTCCAGCATAAACTGAGCCATCTCTTTTGCAGTATGGAATTTCTGCACATTGTCGCCATAGCTGAATTCATCAAGTTCCCGCGCCGTTTTTACGAATTCGGTTTCTGTCATGGATGGTGCGAGTATTTTCACTTTTAACTGAGCTCCGTTATCCTGCAGCTCCTGGGCCAGGCCTTCGGTAAATGCGCTGACGTAAAATTTAGTCGCAGCGTATGTAACGGCATTTGGCACGAGTCGGTAGCCGAGGTCTGATGAGACATTGATGAGCTGCGCGCCTTGTTGGTCCGCATAATCGCGTGCGTAAAGAGTGGAAAGCGTGGTGAGTGCTTCTACATTTACGCGAAGCATTTTTTCCGTTTTAGTTACATCCTGTTCAGCGACGGTTGAGCTGTTTCCGAAGCCTGCGTTGTTCACGAAGGTTTCAATATCGTAGTCTTTAAGGCTTTCATAAAACGCATGGACCTGCTCGCTTTCAGATAGGTCTGTCGGCTTGATAATGACGTCGAGATCGGTGTTCATGTTTTGAATGTTCTCTTTTAGATTATTAAGCTCGGCTTCTCTTCTTGCGACAATAATCAGGTTTTTGCCGCGTGATGCGAAAGCCAATGCCGCTTCATATCCAATTCCTGAGCTGGCGCCTGTGATAACTGTGTACTTCATATGAACCCCTCCATTGAAATAAATGTTATTAATTAAACGCTCCTGAAATCGTACCAGTCCTTGAAGTGAAAGAAAAAGCAGTTTATAAGCCAGAAATTTCTTAGAGTATTTAGAATTATAAGTGTACTCAAGTGAAGATTATACACTATTCTTCGAGTAGCAAAGGAATAGGAAGCATCGGGTTAATTAAAAAGATCATTTAAGGGTATAAAGTTGATACGACGACTTTCCCGAGAATATGCGGGATGGTTCGATTGATGCGAGCACTTCATAGATCAAGCGGATATAGCATCACAGGCAACGCAGTTGTGCCGAGCACGCTCCAAGGCTTATACTCGGTGCATCAATAATCTTTGGATAAAGTAGAAAACGGCTTCATGATAATGGACGCAATAGATAGGAGAAAGGTGAAGAATGATGGATATCACAAAAGCGAAGACATTTGAAGAACGCATGGACATATTGAATGAAACCGTCGCACCGTTTACGGAACGGGCGGCGCACAATGATTTGGAACGAGAATTTCCATTTGAGAATTTTGAGGAACTGAAAGCGATCAATTACCCGGCGTTGACGATTCCAAAACAATACGGCGGAGCAGGTATTTCCTTGTCGGAGATGCTGCGCTATCAGGAAGCGATCAGCCGCGCGGACGGGTCGACGGGATTATCGATCGGCTGGCATATGGGCATCGTCAAAGATTTGGGCGAGACCGATAAATGGGACGAGTCGGTGCTTGTGGCCTTATTTGACGACATCAAAGCGCGTGGCGCGTTGATTAATAATTGCGCGACTGAAAAGCAGACCGGCAGCCCGACAAGAGGCGGGAAACCGTCGACCACCGCCAGAAAAATTGGCGATTCGTGGGTGATTGACGGGCGCAAGTCATTTACGTCGATGGCGCCGGTATTGGATTACTTTAATGTGACTGCTGTAATTGAAGAAACCGGGGAAGTGGGCTATTTCCTCATTCCACGGTCGGCTGAAGGCATAGCAATCGACGAGACTTGGGATAGCGTGGCCATGACCGGCACCGGAAGCCATGATTTGGTGTTGACGAATGTACATGTGGAGGAAAATGCCTTGGTCGAGATCAGTGTGCCCGGGAAAAAGCAGCCAGCTGGATGGCTGCTCCATATTCCGGCGTGCTATCTCGGAATCGCCCAAGCGGCACAGGATTACGCAATCCGCTTTGCGCAGGATTATTCGCCGAATAGCTTGAACGGGCCGATCATCGAGCTGCCGAATGTGAAACAAAAGATCGGCCAAATCGAAATGGAGTTGCAGCGGGCGCGGCATTTCCTTTATTCCGTAGCGAAACAATGGGACGAATCGGACGACGAACAGCGCTCGCAGATGGCTGCGGAACTCGGGGCCGTGAAAGTCGCGGTGACGAATTCAGCGGTCGACATCGTGGATCTAGCGATGCGGGTCGCGGGTGCACACAGCCTGTCGGAAAAATCGCCTTTGCAGCGCTATTACCGCGATGTGCGGGCAGGACTTCACAACCCGCCGATGGAAGATATGCTCATTCCGGCGCTTGCTGATTTTGCGATTGGCCAGCAGACACAAAAACAACCGGTTAAATAAGATGGAGCCGCTGATCCCTTGGGATCCGCGGCTTTTTCCTTTTTATAATTGGAAAGAAATAACGGATATAAGTGCAAAATATGTCGGCGCTTACATTAATTTTCGCTTATGTGACATCTGTCACTAGCCGCTAATGCCGCGCCTCCTGTACGTTAACTAGAGCAGACAACTGCTTCCGATATGGAATTTGCATCTAGAGGAGATTTTTTGAATGAAAAAAATAGCATGGATCACGGATACAGCAGCGCAATTGGATGATGCGTTCATCCAAAGGCATAATGTCTACGTATTGCCCCTTAGTGTCGTGTTTGACGACGGGTCGTATCGCGAGTCGATCGACCTGACACAGGGAGAATTTTACGATAAATTACGTGCGGCTAAAGTGTCGCCGAAAACTTCACAGCCGGCCATCGGGGAGATGGTTGCTTTATATGAACAATTGCAGTCTGAAGGCTATGATTTTGCGGTAGCGCTTCATTTGTCGAGCGGGCTATCCGGAACGTTTGCCAGTGCGCAATCAGCTGCTAAGATGGCAGACTTTAAAGTGTATCCGGTCGATTCAAAAATCGGTTCGTTCCCGATGGGGAAAATGATCGAAATCGGCAATGAATTATTCGCGTCCGGAAAAGAACCGGAAGAAGTCGTGGAGACGATCAATCAATTGACTGCTAAATCGCATTTGTCGTTCATTCCATCAAGCTTGAATCAATTGCATAAAAGCGGGCGAGTGTCAGGGACGCAGGCATTTCTCAGCAATATCCTCAACATCAAAGTGGTCATCACTTTTGTTGACGGCGTCACGACAATGAAAGAAAAAGTCCGTTCGAACAAACGCGCCAAGGAAAGTGTCAATTCGGCGTTGCGCGCGGATATGGAATCTGGGATGGTGCCGGAAGTGGCGGTCATTCATTGCAATAATGAAACCGGCGCAGAAGCATGGAAAAACGAATTGATGAAGGAGTTTTCCGGCCTTAAAGTGGATGTCATTCCGCTAAGCGTCTGTGTGGGAGTCCATGCCGGAGAAGGCACGACCGGCTTGAGCTGGGTCAGTTATTAAAACAGGAAAGATCATCATGAACCTCGGATTGGCTGCGTTTTTATACGCTGTCATCCGGGGTTTTATAATTTAACTATATGGGAAGACCGTTTTACCGGGGGCCGTTCTATGTTAAGCTTTAATAAATATAGTTAAATATTGGCTATTAATCAGTAGCCTTGAATTAATTTTCCAAAAGAATGCAAACAAGAAATCTGACACTAATTGAGGTGCTTAATTATGGTGACATTTCGTGAATTGGAAATGTATAAGAATTTCGATGAGCTGGCGGAAGATGTGATCGATTTGGCGAAAGAGATTTTGCCGGATCAATTGTTTTATTTAAGCTCCATCAGTGAAGCCCAGCAAATAATCTTGAAGCATTCGCCGAACGATACGACGATCCCCATAGCGGAGGGATTGGTGTTGAATTTGGAGGATTCGCTATGCAGCCGTATAGATTTCAAGAACAAGCAGCCATTGGTCTATGAGGATGTCAAAGACGGACATGCATTGGGAGCGTTTGAAGAGAAGCTGGAAGCAGCCAATGTGCGCTCATATTTGGGATTGCCGATTTCATTCGTCAATGGGGAGAGGTTCGGCACTTTATGCGCGGTGAATGATGAAAAAAGCCAGTTCGATCTAAAAAGCATCACTTTATTGCAGCGGATTGTGCGGATGTTTACCTATTACTTGGATCTCGAGCGCTTCGCTTACCGAGATTCGCTGACGGATCTGTATAACCGGCATTACCTTGCCCGTTTTTTCGAAGGGCATTCCGATGCTGGCGGGGCGGTATTCTTTCTCGATCTAGATGGGTTCAAAAAGGTCAATGATTTATACGGACATGAAACAGGAGATGTGGTGTTGAAAGAAGTAGCCTCCAAGTTGCAGCGATTTACTGCAGATCATCCAGATGCTTTGGCGATTCGTCTTGGCGGAGATGAATTTCTGGTCTATTTCACTAAGCCAGCAAGTGAAACGGAATTGAGCGAATGGGCAAACCGTCTGCTCGACAGCTTGAGTGATTGGGCAGCCGATTACCCGCTGTCGGCGAGCATCGGCATTGCCCAATATCCTGCCGGTGGGGATTGCAACTTGAAAGAACTTCTTCAACAAGCAGACCAAGCATTGTATCAAGCGAAAAAAGCAGGGAAGAACCGCTATACTTTCTATTAAGTTCAAAATTAAGCGTTTTGAGGAGTGGGGACATTGGCTGAACTCAATCGACTGCAATCGGCCTTTAAGCAAGCGAGGTATCAATTGGCGAATCACGGCACGCGCAATGCGGGTGTGTTGAAACAGGCTTTTGAAGATGTCGCTGATGATGTTGAAAGTGATTTGTATGGAAGTGGGCAGGTCATTGAAGCTTTTCAGGAGAAGATGGCGGCATTTTTAGGAAAAGAGACGGCAGTCTTTTTCCCGAGCGGCACAATGGCCCAGCAGATTGCGCTGCGGATTTGGTGTGATGATAAAGGGCTGAAACGAGTGGCCTACCATCCGCTCAGCCACTTGGAAATCCATGAAGAAGACGGTTTGAAAGAATTGCATGGCATCGAATCGGTGTATTTGACGGACCCGGACCGTGTCGTTGAGTTGAAAGATGTCGCAGAGTTGGACCAAGAGGTGGCGGCGGTGCTGTTGGAATTGCCGCAGCGCGAAATCGGCGGGCAATTGCCAAGTTTCGAGACGCTGGAACAAATCTCGCACTATTGCCGCGACAACCAGATCAAGCTTCATCTCGACGGCGCCCGCTTGCTGGAAGTTACTCCTTATTACGAAAAGTCCGCAGCGGAAATTTGTGCCCTATTCGATAGCGTCTATTTGTCGTTATACAAGGGAATTGGCGGAATTGCAGGCGCTATCCTGGCTGGGGACGAAGCATTCACGAAGCAGTCGAAAGTGTGGAAAAGGCGACATGGGGGCGATTTGATCAGCCTCTATCCGTATGTCATCTCGGCCGATTATTATTTTGACGAGCGCTCTGGGAAAATGAGTGACTATTACGAAGCGGCGAAACGAGTGGCCGCACTCTTTAATTCCTGCCAGAGCATTGCGACTTTGCCGGAAGTGCCGGTTTCGAATATGTTCCATGTCCATTTCGCGCATCCAAAAGAAGAAATAGAACCGGTCATCGTGGAGCTTGAACAAGAAACGGGGATCGGCATCACCAGTTATTTGAAAGAAATCGACAGCGGGTCGTGTTATTTTGAAATGTCGATGGGAGACCAGTACGCAGAAATACCAGCAGATTTGGTTCAACAGGCATTCAAGCGATTGGATCAAAAGATGAAAGAACGCTTTAGTGAATAGAAGATGGTCTATTCAGCCCTTCCAGGCAATCTGCGGATTGCGGGAAGGGCTTTTGCGTTCAAGCGGAAGCAGGAGCGCCTCTCTTTCCACAGCGCGTAGAATCGTGTAAACTGTATAAGGTTAAGAAAAGATAGCGAGACGTAGTGAACCATTTGATATTTTTGCATTCTTACTATAGATGACAGTGAATTTTTGGATGAAGGAACGCTTCATCCCGCAAGGAAAGGATTGGAATTGAACTATGAAAGAAAATTTTTGGCGTGAATTGCCGAAGCCATTTTTTGTATTGGCGCCGATGGAAGACGTGACGAATGTGGTGTTTCGCCATGTGGTAGCGGAAGCGGCGAGCCCTGACGTGTATTTCACGGAGTTTACGAATACGGAAAGCTATTGCCACCCGGAAGGCATCCACAGCGTGCGCGGGCGCTTGACGTTCACGGAAGATGAACAGCCGATCGTCGCCCATATCTGGGGCAATAAGCCCGAGCATTTCCGCGAGATGAGCATTGGCATGGCGGCGCAAGGCTTTAAAGGTGTCGACATTAATATGGGCTGTCCCGTACCGAACGTTGCCGCCAAAGGAAAAGGCAGCGGCTTGATCAATTACCCCGATAACGCGGCGGAAATTATCCAAGCGGCGAAAATGGGCGGACTGCCTGTCAGCGTCAAGACACGCCTCGGCTATACTCATGTCGACGAATGGAAAGGCTGGCTGCGCCATGTCCTGGAACAAGACATCGCCAATTTGTCGATTCATTTGCGGACGAAAAAAGAAATGAGCGCGGTGCCGGCGCATTGGGAATTGATCCCTGAGATCAAAGCGCTGCGCGATGAAGTGGCACCGGATACGCTAATCACCGTTAACGGAGATATCCCAGACCGCAAAACCGGCCAGGAACTGGCGGATAAATACGGCATCGACGGCGTCATGATCGGGCGCGGAATCTTCCATAACCCGTTCGCTTTCGAGGAAGTGCCAAGAGAACATAGCACGCAAGAATTGTTCGACTTGTTGCGCCTGCATTTGGACCTTCACGATAAATATTCGACAGAAACCGAGCCCATCGCCTTTAAGCCGCTGCGCCGTTTCTTCAAGATTTACGTGCGCGGCGTACGCGGTGCTGGTGAACTCCGCAACGATTTGATGCATACCGAGACGACCGATGAAGTACGGGCATTGCTCAATGAATTCGAGAAGCGGGAAGTTCCCGTAGCGACCAGCTAAAATTGGATATGAAAATGCCGTCAGAAGCCATGAGCTTTTGGCGGCGTTTTTTATGGAAAATAACTGGGGCTTGAAGAGTTTAGAGCTTCACAAATCGGGAAATGAACCCAGAACCACTTAATTTGGTATTTACAAGGAGGCGAACATCATCGCACAAACGAGCTCAAAAGAGCGGATGGATGAAGCATTGAAAAAACTGGAAGAAGATTACCTGGATGCTGTGGAAAATAACGACTCGGACAGCGTAGAAGAATTTATAGAAGCATTTCTATATGATTCCTGGTCGTATAACGAACGGAATTTAGCGACGATTAAAACCGCCATGAGCCGTTATTCTCAACAACAAATAGATGTCGACACGTTCAGCAATTCATTCAAACGGATGGTCGACCGCGTGCAGAAGAAGTTACAGGAACTTGATGGACAAAGCCATTATCCGGTCATCCAAGACGGCCGGGGCGCTTCCTTATTGATTGCTTTTGTGGACGGATTGGTCATCCAATACTTCGCAGGCACCTATACAATCGAACAATTGGAAAAAGATACCCCTTATTTAATGCGCGCTATCTTGCAATTGTTAAAAGCCGAAAGCTAAATAAAGCAATTTCCATCAATTGTTGCACCCATGCGTGGTATAATAGAAAACTTAAGGTGGCATGAAACAGCCATTTGAGACGGAAAGCGCCAAAAGCTTTCTTCTACTATTAAATTGAGGTGTAAGCAAATGAATAAACGATGGACGATCGATAAAATCAGAACATTTGTCAACAACAATTCCGACAGCAAACTATTGTCGACGGAGTATCACGGATTCTCCCAAAAGTTGTTGTTCAAATGCGCATGCGGCAATAACTTCGAGAAAACCTTCACGAAGTTCAACAAAAACAACCAGCGCAAATGCGACACATGCCAACCACCAAAAGCACCACGCGGGCAGGAACAATAAGATAACGCCAATCCTGGCAGGGCACCCTGAAAGTTAGAGTTCATTCCTAACTATTGGGGTGTTTTTTATTTCCTTTACTTCAACTAGCGATCGGTGGGAATCTGTCCGCCCTGCTAGATGACCATACTCCTTGACTATTAAAAATTTAAGGATTATACTAACTTGAAAGCGCTTAATATTCTGTGAAATGTATATATATTCGCTTGCACAGCTTAGAAGATGGTAAGGTTCATGGACGATTCAACAAGTCAAAAAAGAGCCTGGAAAAACCATCTTTTTCTTTTACAGAAAAACTAAAACGTTTTCGGAAACTTGAGGATTGTAAAGGAGGCAGGCTGGAATGATGAATTATTCGCTCGGGACAGGGGCATATAAAGATTGGCTCTTGTCGGAAACCAATTTTTCAGCCAATGCTTTAGGCAAAAGCGAAGCGGTCATGCTACTCGGCAATGGCTATATGGGGCTCCGTTCCGACAACGAAGAACCATACTTAGCGGAGCAGCGCAACCTGTTCGTCAATGGGACGTTCAATAAGGCGGAACTGAACGAAGTGACGGAGCTACCAAACGCAGCCAATGTGACGCGGATCGATATCCGGGTTGACGGCGAACGTTTTTCATTGGAATTTGGCAAGACGAAAAATTACATCAAACAACTTAACTTAAAGGATGCTGAACTGACACGCACATTCCAGTGGACTTCACCTAAAGGCAAAACCTTGCACTTTCATTTTAGCCGTTTCGTCTCTCTGGATGATCTGCACTTAATCGCCATGAAAATGGAAGTGGAAAGCCTATCTCACGATGTGGCCGTGTCGATTGACAGTGGTATCGACGCCCAAATGACCAACTCGGGCGTCCAGCATTTCAGGGAAGGTGAACGGAAAATATCAGATGGGCGATTTATCCAGCTGGTCCAAACGACTAATGAAACCGGAATCGACCTCGTCCATAATACGGTCCATGCTTTTAAACTCAACGGCAAGGACACCGATACGCCAGGCGATAAAAACATGGCGCGCAGAAAAGCATGGATGACATATGATTTTGAATTGCGCCCACAAGACCGGCTTGTCATGGAAAAGCTGTCGACGGTACATACGAGCAGAGATACAGAACGAAAATCCGGATACAGCCTTCCACAGTTGCGCAGGCATTCGCTCGAACAACTGAAAGGCCACGTAACACAGGGCTACGATATGTTATTCCAAGCACATCGGCGCTCTTGGCAGCAAAAAGTATGGGAAGCCTACAATGTGGAAGTGGAAAGCAGTGAAGCGGTCGATCAACTGGCGCTCAGGTTCTCTCTTTACCATTTGACGGCCATGATCCCGGCGCATGATGACCGGTTGGGCATCGGGGCAAAGGCGTTGAGCGGCGAGGGCTATAAAGGGCATTCATTCTGGGATACGGAAATTTTCATCCTGCCATTTTTTACCCTATCGAATCCACAAGCGGCCAAGTCTTTGTTAGCCTATCGTTATCATGGCCTCGAGGGAGCCAGGCAGAAAGCACGAGAGAACGGTTATGCAGGTGCCATGTACCCGTGGGAAATGGCATGGCCGACTGATGGGGAAGTGACGCCGGTATGGGGCGATATTGATATCGTCACCGGCGAACAGACAAAAATATGGTCGGGCTTCATCGAACAGCATATTTCGGCGGACATCGCATTTGCGGTTTACCAATATGAAAGCGTTACCGGCGATGTGGAATTCATGGAGCAATGCGGATATGAGATGGTGTTTGAAACCGCTAAATTCTGGGCAAGCCGGCTTGAATGGAACGAAGAATTTGGCCGTTATCATATTAACCAGGTCATCGGCCCGGATGAATACAAAGAACATATCAACAACAATGCCTTTACCAATTATATGGCGTACTTCAATTTAAGATTGGCCATGCGCTATGCTGATAAGCTATCTCAAGAACAAGGGGCGCTCTGGGAAAGTTTCGGTTTGGACGCCGACTATGCCGACTGGCAAGAAAAAGCAAGACAGCTTTATTTACCGGAACCTCGGGCTGAAGATCTTGTGATTCCGCAAGATGACACATACTTACAGCTGCCGGAAATCGACCTTGAGAAATATAAGCGCCAGACGAAGGTGAGAACGATTTACCGGGATTACAACGCCGAGCAAATCAACGGCATCCAGGTAACAAAACAAGCAGATACACTTTTGCTGTTTTACTTGATCGACCAGACTTTTTTTCGCGGCGACCCGCGTTTTTCCGAAGCCGCCAAAAAAGCGAACTTCCGCTATTATGAATCGCGTACGCTCCATGACTCCTCCTTGAGCCTCGCCACCCATGCAATCATGGCGAGTGACCTCGGAGAGCGGGAATTAGCATATAAATTATTCCGGGAAACGTGCGCTATTGATATGGGGCCTGGCATGAACACTTCAGATGAAGGCATCCACGCTGCAGCGATAGGGGGTATTTGGAAATCAGCGATATTCGGTTTTGCCGGCGTCCGGCTCGCTGATGGCAAGTTGCGGATTGACCCGTACCTGCCAAAACAGTGGCAACGCATGAAATTCACCATCTACTGGCAAGGGCAGCCTTTGCAGGTGGAAATCATGACTGATTTTATGGAAGTTACATCTGCCGGCGATCAACCGGTTAAGTTCGAATCAGGCGGAACGGTTCATAAAGTGGACCGCCGCTTGAAAATACCGATCAATCCAAACAAATCACTATCATCACCGAAAAAAATAGTTTCAAAATGAGCCATTCATTTTGTTTTCTATAGTATTCCACTAAATTAAAGGGGGCAACACACATGGCGTTCAATAAAAAATTAGTTACCGGCATGACACTGGCTGCAACAATGACACTGGCTGCATGCAGCGGCGGAAGTGAAGAAGGTTCGGGAGATTCGGGAGCAGCAGAAGGCATCACGATTTTCCAAAGCAAAGTAGAGATTTCTGAACAGCTTGAAGCTGCAGCTGAAGCCTATACGGAAGAAACGGGAGTAGATGTGGAAGTTATCGGAACGACAGGCGATGACTATACCCAGCAATTGCAGATTCGCCTGAACAATGGTACCGGCCCATCGATCTTTAGTGTAGAAAATACCCAAGTAGCGAAACGGTTGGAATCCTATATGTATGATTTGAGCGACACGGACATGGTCGAGAACATCGCGCCGGATATGGAATTGGCACTTGACGACAAAGTTGTCGGCATCCCTTATGGCGTTGAAGGGTTTGGCATCGTTTACAACAAAGAAATGGTCGACCCGGCAGACATCGAGGATATGGATTCGTTTGTCAACACATTGGAGACATTTAACGAGGAAGGCATCAATGGGTTCGGCCTTTCGTCTGAAGCATATTTCCTGATCGGCCACATCAGCAATTACCCATTCTCGGTCCAGGAAAACCCAACCGAATTTATGGACCAATTGTCTAATGGTGAGGTGTCTTTGACAGAAACTCCGGAATTCGCCGAATTTGGGGAAGCGATGGAAGCGATCAGAGCGAACACGCCAACTCCGCTCAATACAACATACGATACACAAGTTGGTGACTTCGCTTCTGGCAAAACAGCGATGATTCACCAAGGCAACTGGGCATCCGGCATGTTGGAAGAATTCGATGTGGACTTTGAAGTCGGCATGGCACCTTTCCCGCTTGCAGGAAATGATGAACTTGCAGTCGGCGTCGGCAGCAACTGGGCAGTCAACGGAGAAAAAGACCAAGCGGAAATCGACGCAGCGATCGAGTTTCTGGATTGGCTCCATACAAGTGAAACTGGCCAGAAGTTCATTGTAGAGGATTTTGGGTTTATCCCGGCAATGACGAATATCGAAGCTGGAGACTTGGATCCGTTGTCACAAGCAGTACTGGAAGCTTCAAATAGCGGGGAAACGATCCCATGGTCACATAACTACTATCCTGCCAATGTAATCCCTAACGACTTTACGCCAGTAGCGGAAAGCTTCTTCGTGGATGATAGCATGACAGGAAACCAGTTCATTGAAGAATTGGAAGCTGCGTGGCAGAATGCAGCCCAATAAACAAGATGTCCATTGAAGAATAGGAACACGCCTAAAGCGGCGTGTTCTGCTTTTTCTGTAGGAAAAGCAATCAGAAATAACTTGAAAGTAGGGATGGACGTGAAAAAAAGGAAAAATATCGGCTGGTATCTGTTATTTACAGTTCCGCTATTGATCATTTTTACAATCGTAGTTGTCATTCCGTTTGCCATCGGAATTTATTATGCATTTTTCGACTGGGATGGCATCGGGGCAAATCCGATGGTTTTCACAGGATTAGAGAATTTCAGGGTGCTACTGGAGGATGAGCGGTTCCTGCGCTCGGCATGGCTGACCGTATTGTTTACGGTATTGTCGGTCGTGACGGTCAATGTGGTCGGTCTATCCTTTGCGCTTCTTGTCACTTCTAAACTGAAGCTGGCGAACTTAGCGAGAACGATGCTGTTCATGCCCTATTTGATCGGCGGCTTGATACTTGGGTATATCTGGCAATTTGTATTCCTGGATGTCTTCACTTTAATCGGGGACGTGACTGGGCTCGAGTCGATATTCTTCAACTGGCTGAACAATGAAGATTTTGCGCTGTTTGCTTTAGTCTTTGTCTTTACATGGCAAATGGCGGGTTATGTGATGATTGTATATATTGCAGGTTTGCAGGGCATTCCTGGAGAGTTGGTCGAGGCGGCGAAAATCGATGGCGCGAGCAAATGGGATCGATTTAAGAACGTTACGGCACCGCTTTTGATGCCGGCCTTTACGATCAGCTTGTTCCTGACACTTTCTTATGGCTTTAAAATTTACGATGTCAACTTGTCGCTGACTGGCGGCGGTCCCGCAAATGCGACGGAATTGTTCGCCATGAATATTTACAATGAAATTTTCGGTTATGGAAATTATGGCTATGGCCAAGCGAAAGCGATTGTCTTCTTTGTCATCATTGCCGCAATCACCATGACGCAAGTGTATATTACGAAGAAGCGGGAGGTTGAGATGTAATGAAGTTCATACGGACATGGTCTAAAGAAATCTTGCTCTTCCTGATGGCGCTCGTCTTCTTATCGCCGATCTACATTATCTTTGTCAACTCTTTCAAAACCCGCCAGGAATTATATGAGAACACCCTAGCGTTTCCAAAAGAGTTTGGCCTGCAATTCTATAGTGAAGCGATGGACCAAATGGATTTCTTCAATGCGTTCCTGAACTCGATGTACGTTACAGTCGTTTCAGTCGTATTCATCATCGTTTTGTCTTCCATGATGGCCTGGATGCTTGCACGGTCCGGCAACGGGATCAGCACCGTGATTTTTATGACGATGATTGCAACGATGCTTATCCCGTTCCAGACAATCATGATGCCTTTGATGCAATTGGTGACCGGCATTACGAGAGAAACCGGTATTCCATTGTACAATTCACTCAGCGGCTTGATTTTCATGAACATCGGTTTTAATGCCGCGCTGTCTGTCTTTTTGTACCATGGGTTCGTCAAATCGATTCCAGTGTCTTTGGAAGAAGCGGCGACCATCGATGGTGCCTCGAAGTTCGGCGTGTTCTGGCGGATCATTTTCCCGATTTTGACGCCGATCACTGCAACGGTCGCGATTTTGAATGTTATCTTGATATGGAATGATTTCCTCTTGCCTTCTTTGACACTAATCGATAAAGGCTTGCGCACCATCCCGCTTTCCGTTTTTTACTTTTTTGGTGAATTCACCATTGAGTGGAATTTGGCCATGGCCGGGCTGACCTTGACGATTATTCCCGTGGTGATATTCTATATGATCGCTCAGAAATACATTATTAAAGGAATTGGGGAAGGCGCTATTAAATAAGCCCTTCTCTATTGGAGGGGTAACGATGCTGGAACTGAAAGGAATCGCAGGTGTGCTGTATACAGCGAGTGAGTGGGTGATGCGGCTGACTGCCGTCAATTTGATGTGGTTCATTTTAAGCTTGCCATTCTTTACGCTGCTTGTGACAATCGATATCAGTGATCCCGCTGCCTGGATTTGGTTCGGCGTGGCGGCTTGGTTATTTGCCTCCTTTTTGTTTTTCCCAGCGACGGCAACGGTGTTTTCAGTAGTCCGGAGTTGGATCGTAGAGGGGGATTATTCTTCGTCGTTCAAAAAGTATATTCAATACTTGAAGTCGGATTACCAATCCAGCGTCAAATCCGGGGCATTTTTCGCATCGGCCTGGCTCATCTGGTATTACAATTATTTTTACTTTTACAGCATACAAAATAATATCGCTTTCTTCTTTCTGGTCATCGGCCTCGGCATGTTTATCTTCACGGTCAATTTCTTGTCGATCAGTGCCCATTACAATATGAGCCGCAACGACCGGTTCAAGAATGCGTTTCTCATCTCAGCGGGGCGCCCGCTGGCGAGCTTATCCATTCTAGCGAGCAGCGCAGTGCTCATATGGGCCAGTGTGTTCCAGTTATTGTGGCTGGTGCCTTTAATGCTTTGCTCATTGCTTGCGTTCATGTCGTTTGCCGCATTCCACAAGGCGACATTGAAAATTTTGGAAAAGGCGTCGCAGGACACGGCATCATGAAGCACGATTTACCATCTTTCAATACGTAAGGAAGTGAATACAGGCATGACGACGATCAAAGACGTGGCGAAAAAAGCGAATGTATCGGTCAGTGTCGTTTCCAAATCATTCAATAATTACAAGGACGTCAAAGAAGAAACGCGCCAACGCGTACTGGCGGTAGCCCAGGAACTGAATTATTCACCGAACATCAATGCCAAAAATCTGTCTTCAAAAAAGCAGATGACGTTTGGGTTGATTTCTTCGGGAGTGCTCAATGACAACGAAAAAGACAATAACGCCTTCGATATTTTCAAGGGCGTTTACCAGGCGATTTCGGAAAGCCATTTTGAGTTATCTATCTACCTTATTGACTCCCAGCAGCAAAAAATGCAGAGCTATGTCCAGTATTGCCGCGAGCGAAATATCGGTGGGGCAATTTTGCAAGGGATCCGGACCGATGACCAGTATTATAAGGAATTGATTGATACTAGCTTGCCGTGTGTCGTCCTGGATATCATGAACGATACATCGAACGCACTTATTGGGACGGTATCGATCGACAATGCGGCAGCCAGTGAAAAAATCACTAAATATATACTGGAGAAAAACCATCGCGATATCTGTCTTATTACCGGCACGGCCGAGACCTATGTCAATGAAGAACGTATGCGGGGAGTTGAGCAAGCACTGTCTGAATATGGCATGTGTCTTGGCGATGTCGATATAGTGGACGGGGGTTTTTCGGAAGATAAGGCATATGAGCTTGCCGCCGCATATCTGCAGCGGCATCGGCCAACAGCATTTCTATGCTTCAGTGATTTGATGGCAATCGGCGTAATGAAAGCCATCAAAGAAGCCGGCTTGCAAATACCCCAGGACGTCTCGGTGACCGGCTTTGACGATTTGGTAATCAGCAGTTACACGCACCCTGAGCTGACGACAATTCGCCAGGACTTTGTAGAAATCGGCAGGACTGCCGCCCAATTGCTGCAAGACATTAAAGAACACAAGAATAAACAGCAGCATGTCTGGGTGAAGCACCAATTAATCGAACGGAAGAGCGTGAAAAATTTAGCAGGCAATTGATTGCTAAACAGAAAGGACTTAACTCTCATGGCACACTCCGCAGAACTTATCATTTATGATCTCGATGGCGTCATTACCGATACGGCAGAATTTCATTTTCTGGCGTGGAAGCAACTCGCCGAAGAACTGGATATCACGTTTGACCGGCGTTTCAATGAGCGCCTCAAAGGAATCAGCCGCATGGATTCGCTCGAACTTATACTCGCGTTGGGCGGCTCTAAAACTGCGCTATCTATGGAAAAGAAACTCGAACTCGCGGCACGCAAGAACGGCTACTATCTGGAGCTTATCGAAGAAATCAGCCCAGGCCATATCCTCCCCGGCATTAAAACCTTATTGGATGACAACAAACAAGCAGGTGTCAAAATTGCGCTCGGGTCTGCCAGTAAAAATGCACCGCATATTCTAGACATGCTGGAACTCAGTGATTATTTCGATTACATCGTGGACGCCGCACAAGTTCAAAAAGGCAAACCGGATCCCGAAACTTTCACCAATGCTGCGGACGCGTTAGGGGTTGCATATGAAAATTGCATTGGCGTGGAAGACGCAGCGGCAGGAGTCGATGCGATCAATAGCGCAGGCATGTTCTCGGTTGCTGTCGGCGATCAATCTCATTTGGGCCATGCCCATTATCGGGTAGACGATACAAAAGATTTGATGTTCGAAAACATGATTCAATGCTTTCAAGATTGGCGTAAAATCTAAAGAGACCGAGAAAAAGGGGGAGGAGAGGCCATATGAGCTGGAAACTAACGAAATATGAGCTGGATAACGATAATTTACTCACCAACGAAAGCCTGCTGTCCCTAGGGAACGGCTATTTGGGGGTCAGAGGGAATTTTGAAGAAGGCTATACGGACGGATTCAAATCAATTCGCGGAACCTACATCAATGCTTTTCATGATGAAACGGAAATCAGCTACGGCGAAAAGTTATACGGGTTCCCGGAAACTCAGCAAAAGCTATTGAACGTCATCGATGCCCAGTCAGTCGATATTTATGTGGATGATGAACGCTTTTCCTTGTTTGATGGAGAACTGCTGGCGTTCGAACGCAATTTACATATGGACGCAGGATTCGCGGAACGAAACGTCCATTGGATATCACCTAAAGGAAAAGAAGTTAAAATCCACTTCAGGCGAATGGTTTCGTTTGTGACGAAAGAATTGTTCGTGCTGGATATTCAAATTGAACCTATTACTCCGGTAGAGCGGGTGAAGATCGTCTCTACTGTCAATGGAGATGTCAGCAACTATGTCGATAAAGAAGATCCCCGGGTGGCATCAGGCCATGCTAAGCGACTGCATGTGACAGAGGCAAGGCAAGATGCCGCGGCATCGATTGTCAAAGCCAAAACGTATGTAACTGGCCTCGAAGCGGCATGCGTCTCGTCAGCCACTGTACAAGCAGAAAGCTGCGAGTACAGCAGCCAGCTGACCGATTCTGTTGTTGAAGAAACCTATGTATGTCAAGGTGTCGGTGCTGTGCACTTTACCAAATTCAATATTTTTACCGATACTTTGCGGCATGGGCAAGATTTGATCGATGAAGGAAAAGTGCTGCTCCACCAAGTACAAGACAAAAACTTCGACGAATTGCTCGAAGGCCAAAAAGCTTATCTAGACAATTACTGGGCAGTCTCGGATATCGAAATTGAAGGCGACCAACGCGTACAAGAAGGAATCCGATTCAATCTATACCATCTCCTCCAGTCTGTCGGCAAGGATCCGGCAAGCAATATCGCTGCAAAAGGCTTATCGGGTGAAGGCTACGAAGGGCATTATTTCTGGGACACGGAAATTTACATGTTTCCGGTATTTTTGATGACCAACCCGGTAATTGCGAAAAACCTGTTGTTACACCGTTATTCGATATTGGGCCACGCGAAAGAACGCGCGAAAGAACTGGGCCACGAAAAAGGGGCCTTGTTTCCTTGGCGCACGATTACCGGTTCGGAAAGCTCCGCCTTCTTCCCGGCAGGTACCGCACAATACCATATCAGCGCTGACATAGCTTATAGCTATATTCAATTTTACTTGGCGACAAAAGATGAAGCCTTCATGAAAAACTATATGGCAGAAGTGTTATTTGAAACGGCGCGTTTATGGGCAGATACTGGGCATATGCAGAACGGCCAGTTCCGCATTGATGATGTGACGGGGCCGGATGAGTACACTTGCATCGTGAATAATAATTATTACACGAACGTAATGGCCAAGCATAATTTGCTATGGGCAGTAAAGATCTACCGTATGTTGGAACAGCAAGATGAGGATCACTTAAGGCAGTTGGCAAGCCGCCTGGAGCTGACCGAAAACGAAGTGGAAGCATGGAAGAGTGCTGGCGAAAACATGTACTTGCCGTACGATGAAACTCTGGGAATCAATGCTCAGGATGATAGCTTCCTGCAAAAGGCAAGATGGGATATCAAGAAAACGCCTCGTGAGAAGTTTCCGTTATTGCTTCATTACCATCCTTTGACTTTGTACCGCCATCAAGTATTGAAGCAAGCAGATACAGTACTGGCTCATTTTTTACTGGAAGACGAGCAGAATCTTGACACGATTAAAAATTCCTATGATTATTATGAAGAAATCACCACACACGATTCTTCGTTATCCTCTTGTGTTCACAGCATCATGGCATCCAAGCTCGGCTATTCGGAAAAGGCGTATAGCTATTTTAACGAAACCGCGTTATTGGATTTGGAAAACACCCATAAAAACACCAAGGATGGGCTGCATATGGCGAATATGGGCGGCACTTGGCTCGGCATTGTCTATGGATTTGCAGGGCTCCGGTTGAAGGAAAGCGGACTGTCGCTGTCTCCGGTGCTTCCGGCGGAATGGAATGCCTTCAAGTTTCATCTGCGCTATCAGGCGAGGGTGCTGAAAGTCCAAAAAACACGTGAAGCGACGATCTACACGCTCGTTGAAGGGGAAAGTCTCGAGATCACCCACAACGGCGAAGCGCTAGTAGTGGAAAGTGGAAAAGAGTTGGTCGTGCCGGAAGATGCAGTATGAAGTTCAAAAAAATTAGCATAGGAGGGTACATGAAATGAGCAGTTTAACCTTAAAGAACGTTAAAAAAGAATACGATAAAGGTGTCGTCTCGGTACAAGATTTTAACTTGGAAATCCGCGATAAGGAATTTCTCGTATTGGTTGGCCCATCAGGTTGCGGGAAATCGACAACATTGCGGATGATCGCAGGGCTTGAAGACATTACGGAAGGCGATCTCTATATCGGCGATAAGCGGGTCAACGATATATCCCCGAAAGACCGCGGCATCGCGATGGTTTTCCAAAACTATGCCCTTTACCCACATATGAATGTCTACGATAATATGGCGTTCAGCTTGAAATTGAGCAAAATGAAAAAAGCCGATATCAAGACGCGTGTAGAAAATGCAGCAAACATTCTGGGCTTGCAAGATTATTTGATGCGCAAACCAAAAGCTTTATCTGGCGGCCAGCGCCAGCGTGTTGCCTTGGGTCGTGCAATTGTCCGCGATGCAGAAGTTTTCCTCATGGATGAACCTTTATCCAACCTGGATGCCAAACTGCGCGTCCAAATGCGCACGGAAATCCAGAAACTCCATCGGCGCCTGCAGACGACAACAGTGTATGTAACACATGATCAGACAGAAGCAATGACGATGGCAACACGCCTCGTCGTCATGAAAGACGGATTCATCCAGCAAGTTGGTTCGCCTAAAGAAGTTTACGATGAGCCCGATAATATCTTTGTAGGAGGCTTCATCGGGTCGCCTGCAATGAACTTTCTGTCCGGACGCCTTGAAGGCAATCAATTTGTAATGGGCGAAGTTAGCGTGCGAGTACCTGACAGTAAACTGAAAGCACTGCGTGACAACGACTATGATGGTAAGGAAGTGATTCTTGGCATCCGTCCGGAAGATATCCATGACGAACCGATTTTCCTCGAACATTCACCGGATACGAAAATCCGTGCTGCTATTGAAGTAGCGGAATTGATGGGGGCGGAAATCATGTTGTACTCATCTGTCGATAACCAGGATTTCGTCGCCCGCGTCGATTCCCGTTTCAGTGTAAAAGCTGGAGAAACCATCAATATGGCATTCGATATGAACAAAGTGCATTTCTTTGATAAAGATTCAGAACTGCGGATTAAATAAAATCATTTTATAAAAACCTTGCCTCCAGAGTAATTCGTGAGGCAAGGTTTTTAGGTAGCTGAATGATCATAGTGGCTCGAGAGCAAAGAAAGTTCTAGAACATTCAATTGGCTGCTTTAGCGGTCCGTAGATTGTAATGAGCCGATGGAAAAGCCCCGAAATCATTCGGGGCTTTTTTGATGCGTTCAACTTTCAGGAAAATTTCATAAATCCAAGCGCCTCGTTCTTGTGTCTTCGGTTCAAATGAAATAGGCTGAAAAGAGTGGATGCAATAATTCAGTTCATTCAAAAGAAAGAAGGAATCATACCTATGAAGAAGACCTTGATTTTATTAAGTGCATTATTGGTGTTGCCGATGACAGCGCACGCCCATTCCGTGTTGGAGTCATCTACTCCGGCTGAGGGTTCGGTAATCGCTGAGCCATTGGAACAAGTGGTGCTCGATTTTAGTGCCGGCATCGAACAAGGCAGTGACATGTCGATGACGATGGATGGGACCGCTGTCGATTTCAGCGAAGTGGCCGTGATGGAAGATCAATTGATCGGCACACCGGCTCAGGAACTGGAGGACGGTTCTTATGTCGTGGAATATGATGTATTGAGCCAAGATGGCCATCCGATCCAAGGTTCACTGGCTTTTGAGTTGCAGGCAGGCGAGGAAGAAGCGGCTCAAGAAGAGCAGGCTGAAGAAGCTGCGCAGGAAGAACAAGCTGAAGAAGCGGCGGACGAACAGGAAGCTGAAGATGAAGCAACAGAATCGGAACAAACTGAAGCTTCGGATGTGGAGCAAGCGTCAAGCGGGGAACCTGAAGCCCCTTCGGAAGACGCGGGATCTAGCATGACTTTGATCATTGCGGGCATCGCCATTATCCTGTTGATTGCTGCCGTTGTCTTAATGCGTAGAAAACGATGAATTGGCTGATCGCGTCATCGGATTTTTTCCTTTACGTGGTGCTGGCCTTTCTCGCAGGGGACGTCGTCTTGCGGTTCATTCATCCAGAAAAAAAGCCGCTTGTTGAAGTCCCGAAAAAATGGCTAATGCTTGCGCTTGCGTCGATCCCGTTCTTGCTTGCGCCTCCTGTCATCCAGCTCGTTTTATTGCTGGGGGATAGCTTTGGGCTGCTTCAAGCTTTGACGGATGTCACGACGGAATTTCGCACCGGCCAAAGCTATGTATTCGGCGTCTTGATGGCCGTGGCTTGGTTGGTCGTGGTATGGCGAGATGGATCGGCGGTGCTGCGTGCGTTTTGGCTCGTACTCAGCGTGCTCAATGTGGCATATGCAAGCCATGCGGCATCGATTGCAGATTGGCAAGGATTTACGGCGCACGCGCTTCATTTCCTGGCGCTTGTATTATGGGCCGGCGTCTTGATCCACATCGCCTGGTTTATGAAAAACGGGCGCGATTGGCGTGCGTTTCTTAAATGGTTCACGCCGTTTGCGGTGGCCATGATGGTCATTTTGATCGGCAGCGGAATTTGGCTTATGCTGTTTTTCGTGGCGCCGGAAGATTATGCGAGCTCGTGGATCTTGCCTTATGGACAGCTATTGCTGCTGAAACATTTGAGCATCGTTCCGCTCCTGTTCGCCGCGTTCATCAATGCCGCCTTGTCGAGAAGTGATGCGCCGAACCGCTCCTGGCTCAAGGTGGAGAGTTGGCTCTTGCTATTGGTGTTATTGATTACCGCCTTTATGAGCAAGCTCGCCCCGCCGCATAATATCAACGAAACGTTCCGGCTAGAAGGCAGCGCGCCATTTGTCGAATGGTTCGCAGGGCCGCAGTATCTGCCGGTGCATGCGGTATGGACGCCGAATATCGACGGATTTTTGATGATGGCGATCGGCTTGATTTTCCTGGGCTTGCAATGGCTGGGATATCGCAAACAACTGCCCGAATGGTTATCGTTAATTTTCGGTCTCGGGTTTGTCGCAGCGACTTACATTGGATTAATGTTCAGTTTCCTATTTTAATGAAAAGCCATCCTTGGAATGGCGAGTCCCAGAGACCAGTTGACGATGCTGTACTCGAAGACTATGGGACCGGCGTTGAAAAATATCTTGAACCGGCTCTTGAAGAAGCGAGCTGACGAATACCGAACGCTTCCGGAAGGCCAACTTCCGGAGGCGTTTTCTATTGTTTCACTAGGCAGGGAAAACAGCTGCCGTGTCGAAAGAAACTACAATGGAAATAGTTTACGGATAATAGCGCAGCAAAATCGGAGAGGGGTATGTGGCATGAAACGCAGATGGCCGGTTTTAGCATTGACATCACTTGTGGTATTCGGAGCTTACCGAAAATACAAAGACATGACGCGGCTCGTTAAGCCGACGTGGCCGGAAGTCCGTCACGCCGGGGAAGTGGAGAAAGCGAGAACGGGCAATCTCCCAAAACCAATCGCTAAATGGCTGGAAGCAAGCGGCGCAATCGGCCGCGAACAAGTGATGGGCGTTTATGTAAAGCAAGTGGGCTGGATGAAAACCAAACCCGACCAGGAAGAATGGACCGAATCGACCGCCGAGCAATACAGTTTTGTCGAACCGCCGTCGTTTTATTGGAAAGCGCGCATGAAAGTGGATGGTTTGTTCGTCACAGGGTCCGACAGTTTTCGGGACGGCCGCGCGGGCATGCGCATTCGCTTTGCGGGGCTCGTGCCGATCAACCGGACAATGCCCGACGGCAAGCTCGATGAATCGGCTTTGCAGCGCTTTTTAATGGAGATGGCCTGGCTGCCTGGGCTGGTGTTCAGCCCATATGTGCGCTTTTTGAATAGTAACGAACATTCCGTGGAAGCGGAAATGACCTATAACGGGTCGACCGCCAATGTGACATTCGAATTTGATGAAACAGGGCGCATGAAGCGGGCGCGTGCGATGCGCTATAAAGAGGTCGGCGAAGATGCCAAGCGCTTGCCGTGCATCGCAGAAGTGCATGAATGGCAAACAGTTGACGGCATCGAAATCCCGAGGCGAATCGACATCACCTGGATGATCGACGGCCAAGCCTTCACTTGGTATAAATTCACCGTCGAAGCCGCCAAATTCAACCCGCGCGTCCCGGATGCCTGGTAGAGATCAGAAATGTAACAGAAAGTTCTTTGTTTTTTGATAAATCACCTTGACCCAAATCACCGCAGGGGGTATCATGTGGGAATACTGAAAACTGCATAGTGAATTCTTATCTAGAGAAGTCGAGGGACTGGCCCGATGACGCTTCAGCAACCAGCCGCTTGCGGTCAGGTGCTAATTCCAGCAGGCACACGCCTGGCAGATGAAAAGGAACGAGTCCGATATCGTAAAGCCTTCTTTTTCATGGAAGGCTTTTTTTGTTTCATATCGATGCGTCCGCAGCTGCACGGCAAAATCAGACAGAGGAGGACGAATCATGTTATTAGATGAACTGAAAAAACGGATGCTGACGGCGGACGGCGCCATGGGAACGCTGTTGTACTCCTACGGCATCGAATACTGCAACGAGGAATTGAACATCCAGCGCCCGGAAGTGATCGAGAAAATCCACCGCGATTATATCGCAGCCGGGGCGGACATTATCCAAACGAATACTTACGGTGCGAATGCCCATAAACTGGCGCGCTACGGGCTAGAAGAACAGACCGAAGCGATCAATAAAGCAGCGATTGCCATCGCCAATAAAGCCGCAAAAGACGGGGGGCAGTTTGTCGTCGGCACGATCGGCGGCATCCGTGGCATCCGCAAAAGCGATGCGACGCTTGATGAAATCGTCGCCATGGTCGACCAGCAGGCCCAGCATTTATTGTCGGGCGACCCGGACGGCTTATTGCTCGAGACCTATTATGATTTTGAGGAACTCGCGGCGACCGTGACTCATTTAAAAAAACTGACCGATGCGCCGCTCATAGCGCAATTGTCGATGCACGAACCCGGCATTTTGCAAAACGGCATGAGCTTGAACGAAGGGTTGAAACGATTGGATGCGCTCGGTGCGGAAATCGTCGGCGTCAATTGTCGTCTCGGCCCGCACCATACGATCCAGGCATTCGAAGGCGTCGAACTGCCGGAAAAAGCCTTTTTGTCGGCTTACCCGAACGCTTCGCTATTGGATATCGAAGACGGGCGAATCGTCTATGAATCGGAAGCCGATTATTTCGGCCGTGCGGCATTGCTTTTGCGCGAAGAAGGCGTGCGCCTCATCGGCGGTTGTTGCGGTACGACGCCAAAGCATATCGAAGCGGTGAAAAAACGCATCGGCCATCTGCAGCCGATCACCGAAAAGAAAGTTGAAGAGAAAAAACCGATCATCATCCGTGAAGCGGAAGCCTTGAAAGACAAGCCCTTGCATGAAAAAGCGAAAACCGAACGGACCATCATCGTCGAACTTGATACGCCGCGCCATTTGGATATCGAGAAATTTCTCGAAGGTTCAAAAGCATTGGACGCAGAAGGCATCGACGCTATCACGATGGCTGATAATTCACTCGCCTCGCCGCGCATCAGCAATATGGCGATGGGGTCGATCCTCAAGCATAAGCAGGATGTCAGACCTCTCGCGCACATCACGTGCCGTGACCGCAACTTGATCGGCCTGCAATCGCATATTATGGGGCTGGACGCACTCGGCATCCACGACATACTTGCCGTCACGGGGGATCCGACAAAAGTCGGCGATTTCCCGGGCGCCACAAGCGTCTATGATGTATCGAGCATGGAATTGATCCAGCTCATCAAAAAGCTCAACGAAGGCATTTCATTCTCGGGAAAACCGTTGCGGAAAAAAGCGAATTTCTCTGTCGCCGCCGCGTTCAACCCGAACGTCCGCGTGGTGGAACGAGCTGTAGCAAGGCTCGAGAAGAAAATCGAAGCCGGGGCGGATTATTTCATTTCACAGCCGGTCTATACAAAAGAGAAAATCATCGAAATCCACGAGGCGACGAAGCATTTGGACACGCCGATTTTCCTCGGGGTCATGCCGCTGACGAGCATACGAAGCGCCGACTTCCTGCATAACGAAGTACCGGGCATCAAATTGTCCGAAGAAGCGCTCGACCGCATGCGGGCTTGCGGCGAAGACAAGGACAAAGCGACCGCGGAAGGCATCCAGATCGCGAAAGAACTGATCGACACCGCAGCGGAACTGTTCAACGGCATTTATTTGATTACGCCATTTGTGCGCTACGACATGACGGTGGAATTGATCCGCCACATCCGACAACTAGATTTAAAGAAAGCGAGCGATCGTGCCTATGCCTAAACATTTAATTGAACAGCAGCTGGAAAAACGCATCCTCATCATCGACGGCGCAATGGGGACGATGATCCAAAATGCAGACTTGTCTGCGGAAGATTTCGGCGGCGAGGAGTACGACGGCTGCAATGAATACTTGAATATCGTACGCCCCGATGTGCTTGAAGGGGTGCACGACGCTTATTTGGAAGCGGGTGCCGACATCATCTGCACGAACACATTCGGCGGCACGCCAGTCGTCCTCGATGAATATGGGCTCGGCCATCGCGCAGCGGAGATCAATAAAAAAGCGGTCGAAATCGCCAAGATCAGCCAAGCAAAATATTCGACGCCGGACTGGCCGCGCTTCGTTGCGGGCGCACTAGGCCCGACGACGAAAACTTTGTCAGTAACAGGCGGCATCACATTCGACGAATTAAAGGCCGATTTCCAGGTACAAGCAAAAGCTTTGATTGAAGGCGGCGCGGACCTGCTGCTTTTGGAGACGAGCCAGGATATGCTCAATGTCAAAGCGGCGACGATCGCAATACGCGATGCCTTTGAAGAAACCGGAGTGGAATTGCCGGTGATGATTTCAGGGACAATCGAACCGATGGGGACGACGCTTGCGGGACAGACGATTGAAGCATTTTACGTATCGATCGAACATATCAAGCCGCTTTCGGTCGGTTTGAACTGTGCGACAGGGCCGGAATTCATGACCGATCATTTGCGTTCGCTGTCTGAACTGTCGACAGGCTACGTCAGCTGCTACCCGAACGCCGGGCTGCCGGATGAGGAAGGGCATTACCACGAAACGCCGGAATCCTTATCGAAAAAACTGCGTGGCTTTGCTGAAAAAGGCTGGCTCAATGTCGTCGGCGGCTGTTGCGGCACGACGCCTGCGCATATCGCAGCGGTGCGTGAAGCGGTCGATGGGCTGGCTCCGCGCGAGCGCAATGAAACGAGCCATGGCCATGCGGTGTCCGGCATCGAAGTGCTCGAATACGACGAGTCGATGCGTCCGCTATTTGTCGGTGAACGCACCAACGTCATCGGTTCGCGCAAATTCAAGCGGCTCATTATCGAAGGGAAGTTCGAGGAAGCGGCGGAAATCGCACGTGCCCAAGTGAAGAACGGGGCGCACGTCATCGATATTTGCCTGGCGAACCCGGACCGCGACGAACTTGAAGACATGGCGGCATTCATGCAGGAAGTCGTCAAAAAAGTGAAAGTGCCGCTCGTTATCGACTCTACGGACGAAGACGTCATCGAAGCTTCGCTGAAATTCTCGCAAGGCAAAGCAATCATCAACTCCATCAATTTGGAAGACGGAGAGGAACGTTTCGATGCAGTCATGCCGCTCGTCAAAAAATACGGCGCTTCGGTCGTCGTCGGCACAATCGACGAAATCGGCATGGCGGTGACGCGCGAACGGAAACTTGAAATTGCGGAACGTTCGTACGAATTGCTGACGGAAAAATGGGGACTCGCCCCGGAAGACATCATTTTCGACCCGCTCGTGTTCCCGGTCGGAACAGGCGACGAGCAATACATCGGTTCGGCGGTTGAAACGGTTGAAGGCATCCGCCTCATCAAGGAAAAGCTGCCTCGCGCCTTGACGATTCTTGGTGTATCGAACGTCTCGTTTGGCTTGCCGCCGGTCGGCCGCGAAGTATTGAACGCCGTTTATCTATACCATTGCACGCAAGCCGGGCTTGATTACGCGATCGTTAACACCGAGAAGCTCGAGCGCTTTGCGTCGATTCCGAAAGAAGAAGTGAAGATGGCGGAAGAATTATTGTTCGAGACAACCGACAAAAACTTGGCGGACTTCACGGATTTCTACCGCGACAAGAAAAAGGAAAAAACGGAAGACGATATTCCGGATACCGTGCCGGAGCGCCTCGCTTACTATATTCTCGAAGGCACGAAAGAAGGGCTCATCCCCGATCTTGAAAAAGCGCGGGAGCTGTACGAAGATCCACTCGAGATCATCAACGGCCCGCTCATGGAAGGCATGGCGGAAGTCGGGCGCTTGTTCAACGACAATCAGCTGATCGTCGCAGAAGTGCTGCAATCAGCCGGCGTCATGAAAGCCGCCGTGTCGTATCTCGAAGGCTTTATGGAAAAGAAAGCGGACGATAGCGGGAAAGGCAAGGTCATTCTCGCGACGGTCAAAGGCGACGTGCATGATATCGGCAAAAACTTGGTCGATATTATTTTGTCGAACAACGGCTTTAAAGTGATCGATATCGGCATCAAAGTAACACCTGCTGCACTCATCGAAGTGATCCGTAAAGAACAGCCGGACATCGTCGGCTTGTCGGGGCTGCTCGTGAAATCTGCCAAGCAGATGGTGCTGACGGCACAGGATTTCCGTGAAGCGGATATCGACGTGCCGATATTAGTCGGCGGTGCGGCCTTGTCCCGACGCTTTACCGAAACGAAAATCGCCGCTGAATACAACGGTCCTGTCATTTACGCGAAAGACGCGATGCAAGGGCTGGACCTTGCGAACCGTCTGCAAAGCGGCGCGGGAAAAGCGGTCTTGCTCGAAGAACTCGGCGTACAAAAAGAAAAGCGCCAAGCGCAAGATGCCGCGCGCGCCGAAAAAGGCGCTGTCGCCATTTTGGAAAAGCCAGTCAAGACCGTTCGCGAAGATGCGCCTGTTTACGTGCCGAATGATTTGCGCAGACATGTATCGAAAGAGTATTCAGTCGCGCATCTATACCCGTACGTCAATATGCGTACATTGATCGGCCATCACCTGGGGCTCCGCGGCTATAGCGACAAACTCTTGCAGCAAGGCGATGCGCGTGCGGTGGAGCTGCACGAACTCGCGACGAAGTTTCTCCAGTCAGGGCTGTTGAAGCCTGCGGGGATGTATCAATTCTTCCCGGCGCAATCGGATGGCGACGATGTCATCATCTATGACCCGAAAGATGCCAAGACGGAAATCGAACGCTTCACATTCCCGCGCCAAGCCAAGGCACCATTTCTCTGTCTGGCCGATTATTTGAAATCAACCGCAAGCGGCGAGATGGATTATGTCGCGTTCATGCAAGTGACGGCAGGGCACGGGGTACGTGCGGAAGCGACACGCTTGAAAGAGGCAGGACGCTTCCTCGAGAGCCATACGCTGCAAGCGACCGCTTTGGAACTGGCAGAAGGATTCGCAGAACGCATCCATCAGGAAATCCGCGACCAATGGGGCTTCCCGGACGCGACGGACTTCTCGATGCGCGACCGGTTCGCGGCAAAATACCAAGGCCAGCGCTTCTCGTTCGGCTACCCGGCCTGTCCGAATCTGGAGGACCAGGCGAAACTGTTTGGCCTCATCAAACCGGAAGACATCGGTGTCCACTTGACGGAAGAATTCATGATGGATCCGGAAGCATCGGTATCGGCGATCGTCTTCGCCCACCCGGATGCGCGTTATTTCAATGTAGAATAAAGGAAACGGAGCAGGCAAACCGCTGCTCCGTTTTTCTTTGTGTTCAAGTGGTATGATGAAGAATAGAGAGTTAAAGGAGGTGCGGACGTATGACCGTCTTGAATATTTTGGATTACTCGCCGATTGATGAAGGCGAAACGGCAGCTTCCGCGCTGCGTTCCACTGCGGAATTAGCAAAACTGGCAGATCGATTGGGTTATAAACGCTATTGGGTCGCGGAGCACCATCAAGTGTTTTCCGTTGCGGGCAGTTCGCCGGAAATGCTGATGATGCATCTCGCGACACTCACCGAACGTCTGCGCATCGGCTCGGGCGGCGTTATGCTGCCGCATTACAGCGCCTATAAAGTAGCGGAGAATTTCCGTCTGCTCGAAGCGCTGCACCCGGACCGGATCGATCTCGGCGTCGGGCGTTCGCCGAGCTTCCGGCTCGTCAACCAGGCGCTCAATGAATCCAAAGGCAAGCGCGTGCCCTACGCCCAGCAGCTCATCGACCTGGAGAAATATTTCACCGATGATGTGGACACGGAACACCGCTTCCAGAAACTAAAAGCGACACCAGTGACGGAGACAGCGCCTGAATTGTGGCTGCTCGGGACAGGCGAAGGCTCTGCGAAACTCGCGGCTGAACGCGGCATGGCATATGCCTATGCACATTTCGCGCGCCCTGAACAAGCAGGCATCGATGCGATCAAACGCTACCGGGAAACCTTCGTGCCGTCCGGATTGCGTCAACAGCCGCATGTCGCCATCGCTGTTTTTGCCATTGTCGGCGATACGGAACAACAAGCCGAACAACTCGCCAAAGCATTCGATTTATGGCTGTTATTCGTCGAATCGGATTTCCAGCCGCCGTATTACCCGTCGGTCGAGACCGCTGAAAAGCGGCGCCTCAGTGCAACCGAGCAAGAACGCGTCGAACGTAACCGGAGCCGCATGCTCGTCGGCACGGCCGAACAAGTCAAGCAGCAAATCGAAGCCGTCGCCGAACAGTTCGAAGCCGATGAAATTACCATCATTCCGAATATTGCCGGCCATCAGGCGCGTATGGACACTGTGCGTTTACTGGCGGAAGCATTTAATATGAAGTGAGGTAGTAAGAAATCGGAATTTCTAGGCGCTCGCTTCGTATACTAAAAATTACACTTTGAATTGTCTGAATGGACATCGACACTCAGGCACTGCCTATCGTTTGATAAACAAAACCGCCAGGAATTTTCCCGGCGGTTTTTGTCTGGAAAGGCTGAGAAAGAATGGCGAAGCTGTCGGTCGAGAGCAAGCGATTGTTCCTTACTCCTGCGGCTTGGTCCAAGTAACTTTCCCGTCGTCCTCGTCAAATTCAATGATGACATCTGTGACATTCTTTATCTTTTCTTTGAGTTGTTGTTCAATATAATCCCGGATATCATCTGCTTCTTCAATCGTCATTGACGGGTCTACTTCCACCTTGATTTCGATATGAAGGCTATCTCCTTCTTTTATAGCATATAAATCTTGAATATCCCTTATTTGCGGATGCTCCATGATTTTGCTGCCAATGCGTGCCTGCAAGCCGAGATCTGCCACTCCGAGAACGCCGGCTGCATTGTCGAGGAAAATTCGGCCTACGACTATAATAAGCGAAATCCCGATGATGATGGAGGCATAGCCGGTTGCGCTATGAAATGGAGTGTAGGTGGAGACAACAATAGCCAATAATGCCAATAACGCTCCGCCGACTGCCACATTGTCTTCTAAAAAGACCAGTTTGGTAGCTGGTTTTGCTTCTTTGGCGTGTTTGTAACTTGCCGGAATGATTTTGAAGCCGCTGACTTGATCTTTCGGTAAATGTTCAGTGATTTCTTTCATGGCTTTATAAAGCACTGCGGCTTCGAGCATGGCTGCTGTTCCCAAGACGCCAATGTTAAGCCAGAACCACTCCTCAGAATGAGTGGCGTCTGAAATGTGATGGATTCCTTCTACAATTGTTTCATAGGCAAGTACCCCAACCACCAGGACAGCGCCCAATAAAACAAGATTCACTAAACGGCCAAATCCGCCGGGAAACCGTTCCGTCGGCTCTTTCTTGCTTAGTGCAGACCCTATGAATACAAAAAACTGGTTAGCGGCATCGCCGTAACTATGCATCATTTCTGCAAACATGGCGACGTTACCGGTGATAAGATAAGCTGCAGTTTTGATGATGGCAACAATCGTGTTGACAATTGCTGCCCATAATGCCGATTTCGTACCGAATTTCAGCAACCCGATAAATTCTTTCATGATGCCTGCCTTCTTTCCAGAGAAATTATAAGTTTACGTAATTTTATTCCCTTAATGGCGGCTATAAAACGCATTGCTTGCAAGTATAGGAAAGGTTCTTGGAGAAAAACCCCAGGTGTGTTGCTGCTTCGCCTGTTACAAGCTGCTAGGCGTAGGTAACTGCATTTTGTGACAAAGATGCATCATTTGGCGCAATTAGTTGACCTTTGATTCCAGCCGTGAAACTATAGAAACAGCACACTAGAGAGGAAGATCGAGCGATGAAAAACAACTGGTTATGGTCGGTGATGGCAGCCGGGCTATTCATTTCAGCTTGCAGCGCAGAAACGGCTCAACAGGAAACAGAAAACCCAACCGATACGGCATCTGAATCAACGGAAGAAACCGAAACGGCTTCAGCTGTCGATAGTGCGGCAAAGGAGCTGGAAGTTCCGTTTGATGGCGTCATGGATCATGTCCATGGCATGGGGTATATCGAAGAGAACGGCGGCTTGTATTTCGCATCCCATCACGGCTTAAAAGTGTATCGCGACGGGAAATGGACTGAAATTGAAGACCAATACCACGATTTCATGGGCTTTAATGCAACGGCGACTGGTTTTGTCTCGTCGGGGCATCCAGATATGCAATCCGGGATGCAAAATCCGCTCGGCATCAAACGCAGCGATGACGGCGGCGAAACTTTCGACGACCTCGGATTTGAAGGAGAAACGGATTTTCATGAAATGGCAGCCGGCTATAATACTAACAATTTGTTCGTCTTCAACCCGCAGCCAAATTCCGAAATGGACGCTGGCTTCCACCGGAGTGATGATGCCGGCGAAACCTGGCAGCAGACAGCGGCAGAAGGGCTGGAAGGGAAAGTGACGTATCTCGCAATGCATCCCGATGATTCAATGGTGATCGCAGCGGTATCAAACCAGGGAATTTTCTTGTCTGAAGACGGCGGCGAGAGTTTTACGCGCATCACGGAAGGCGAACTCGGAACCGCCGCATTCTTCAGTGAAGACGCGCTTTATTACGGCACGTACAGCGAAGAGGCAAAACTGGTGAAACGTGATCTGTCGGGCGGCGAGCGGGAGATTTCCTTGCCGGATATGACGGAAGACGGCGTTGTTTACCTGGCGCAGCATCCTGAGAATGCGGAGCAACTGGCGATTTATACAGCGAAAGGCCACGCATGGCTGACACAGGATGCCGGTGAAAACTGGGCACAAATCTTAAATGCAGGGCAAGTGCAGTAAATAGCAAGTTAATGAATAGATTATCTAGCGGCAGTTTAGCATGACAAACGATGAACACCCGCCCTCAAAACTGAGGGCGGGTGTTTTTTACGTCAGCAAAGCTTTTCCGGAAATGGAACGTGCGCAATGAATGCCGCTTGCAGCGACGCCGATTGTGCCGCCGCCCGGGAAGATATGGTCGCCTGTCAAGTACAGCTCCGGCAGCCCACTGTGATGCGAGATCGATTTGAACAATGCCGCATCCAAAGTTTGCGCGAAGCCGCCCACATAGCCGTTCGGCCGTCCCGTATAATGCTGCCAGGCAAGTGGTGCGCCGCTTTCGACATGGACGATCGCCGAGCGAAAGCCCGGGATATGCTGTTCAATCAAATCCAGCATACGCTCCGAAAGTTCAGTGCGCATCGCTTCGTAATCCTCCTGCGACTGCCAATAGGCCGGCTTCGAATGCGTCGAAATGGTTACGGTCTGGAAGCCTTCGGGTGCGCGCAGCCGGTCATCCATGCGCGATGCCGACATGAAGAAATGATGCCCTTCGTCCATGGCCGCACCGCTTGAGAGCTGGCGGAATTCAGGGAGAGGTTCCATGAGTTTCTCCGTGTCGAGTGCCAAGTACAAAGTCAAAGTCGTCCACGTTTCGGTATCGATGACTTCTTGCAGCGGGCGTTTTAATCGGTGGTGATGATCAACCGGCAACAGCTCGGTCAATAACTGGATCGGCGCATTGAAGACGACGGCATCCGCTTCGTATACATTGCCGCGCTGGTCGCTCGCGTGCCAGATGCCGTCTTTGTGTTCGAGTGTCTGCACGGTGCGCGGCTTTTTCACTTTGCCGCCATTTTCTTTGATGCTGTCCGCCATCACTTCGGCGAAACGATACAAGCCACCCGGGACGTAATAAGCGCCTTCGTGGTAAATATCGAGCGCCACCGCCGCGAGCAAGTACGAAACATCTTCCGTCGTCGTCTGCATGCTGTCGATCAGCAGCCCATCCAGCACATGGCGAAACGCATCGAGTTCGTCGAGGCCGTGCTTTTTCAACACTTGCCCGAGTGTCAGCTGGAATTTTGGCAGCAGGCGCAAATGAACCGGGCGCAAGGCTTTCGTGAGCGCCGCCCATTCCCGTACATTGTCAGGCGGCAGCGCCGGAAGCGGCCCCATCAAGGTGCGGGTGATGCGTGCCGTGCGGTACAGTTCCGCATAGAACGACAGGATGGCGGTTCGGTGCTCTGGAAAATGATCAGCGAGTTCCCGCACATGCCTCCTGCGGTCTTTATGGAAAACGAAGGTGCCTTTCGGATGGATCATTTCCATCACCCGCTCGAGCGGTTCGAGTTCCATTTGCTTTCCGAGACGGCGGAATACGCGTTCATGAATACCGCCAGGCTCGAGTCCCATGCCGAGCGTGGCACCAACCGGAAATAAATACGGGTGGCGCTTGTATTTTCCAGCGCAGCCGCCGAGTTCTGCTGCAGCTTCGAGCACGGTCACTTCATAGCCTTCTTTTGCCAGCAAGGATCCGGCCGTCAATCCGCCGATGCCAGCACCAACGACCAATATGCGTTTTGTCATCATGTCCCCTCATTTCTCCCATGAAAAAACGCCCGGCAGTTCAGCCGGACGCGTGTCTCTTATGCCACTTGTCTGCAAGCTTCTACGCATTTCAAGCAAGCTTCCGCACATTTTTGGCAATGCTCATGGTCATGTTTTTTGCATTCATTTCCGCATGCTTCACAAATCTCCGCGCATACTTTCGCGAGCTGTGAGACGAACGGCGAGTTGCGTTCAATGGCTTGGGCCAAATAGGCGCACATGTCGGCGCATTCGCGGTCGAGCCGGATGCACTCGGCCATCATTTTCACATCGTCTTCTTTCAGGCAAGCATCGAAACAATGATTGCACGCCACCATGCAGTCATGGAGCGTCTTGGACAGTTCTGCGTGTTTTGCATGTTCTACCATTCTGAAAAACCTCCTATAAGAATTATGATCATTCACTTATTCTTTGGATTTCCCGACTGGCAGAAAAATAAACAACTAGCAGTGCAAGCTGCCAAGAAACTCTTGATAACCGTATTTTCCGAAGCTTATTGCTCGCTTTCCGTGGGCTCGCGCCCAAGCCTCCTCAGTCGCCTTGCGCCTTGCGGGGTCTTGGTCGTCTCGCTATTCCACAGGAGTCGAGCCACACGCTTCTCCAAATACTCAGATAGGTCATTGGTTATTAAATGTCGAAAAGCTAAGGTTTTTTTGACTTACAGTGGATTGCGAACTTATTTAACACTCTGTAGCTGATGGGATTCTATCCATTTTTGCGCAGTCCGGGCTTTTGTTCAAGTTCTTTCATGCGTTTGCGAAACTCGTCTTCCGACAGCTCGCCGCGTGAAAAGCGTTCTTTCAATAACCGGGCTTCGTGATGGGGGGCGGGCAGTTTATGCGGTTTATGGCGAATGAAAAACAATACGAGGCACAGGACGATAAGCACGACCATCAAAGCGACGAGCACAGTAAAGAGCCAGAACATAAGCGTTCACTCCGTTTGCTTTCTTTTCTTTTAGTTTACGCTATTAAATTGAAAATTGCGTCTTTTTAATACAGAGAAAATAAATCCATGTAAGATACTGGATATGCTAAGCTTATGGATAATTCAAAAAGGGGGAAGCGGCATGTTTATACATAAGATTGATGAAGAGGTAGCGTTGAAATTGGTCGAGATGCAAGACGCGGAACGGGTTTTTCAATTGACGGACCGTTCGCGTGCTGTACTGAAGGAATGGCTGCCATGGCTCGATCACACGAAAACCGTCGAGGATACGAAAAATTTCATCCAGTCCGGCGCCGAAAGTTTCGCACTCGGCAAAAGCTTGAATTGCGCAATCGTCTACCGCGGCGAACTGGCCGGAATCGCTGGTTTCAACGAAATCAATGAAGCGAAACAGACGGCCTATATTGGCTATTGGCTCGATACCGAATACCAGGGAAAAGGCATCATGACAAGGGTAGCCGGAGCGCTGACGGATTATGCGTTAACAGAGCGCGGGCTCAATAAAGTCGAGATCCGCGCAGCGGTCGACAACGAGAAAAGCCGCAACATTCCAATCCGCCTCGGCTTTACGCAAGAAGGCATAATCCGCCAAGGAGAATGGCTATACGATCATTTTGTCGACAGTGTCGTCTACGGCATGCTGAAATCGGAATGGCCATCTGAAAAAGGCGAATGAAGTTCCCACATCTTTTTTTGCGCAATGTTTCCCACAGCCTTCCTCATTTAGTAAAATAAGAAGGAAACTAGAAATACAGGAGGAATACTATTATGAAGCACTTTCTACTCGGCCTTCTCGTATCAGGCCTGATCGCACTCATCGCTTTCCTGGCGGATGACTGGGCGCTGTTGTTCCCGATCGCTGGCGCAGTCGCCGTCATCGCACTCGTCTGGGCGGTCATTTCGTCCATCACGGCAGGCAAGCAAGTGAAATCTTCATTCAACACGAGTTCTGAACGCCGCCGGGCACAGCAGGCGCGCAACGCCAAAGTGAAAAACCTCGTGTTGTTCGCGTTGCCGAATTTGGTCTTGGCGCTCGTCGGATTGTTCATACTTTCCTAAACGAAAGAGGGGGATGTCATGCTCAGCTATTATAGTTCCTTGTCCGCGGAAGTGTACGACCTCGATAAGCCGATCGGCAAATCGTTCGGCGATGTCGAGTTCTACAGGGAGCGGCTTGCTGGAAATGAAGGGCGCATTTTAGAACCGGCCACCGGGACCGGCCGCTTGCTCGTGCCGCTGCTGGAAGACGGCCTTCACATCGACGGCTTTGACAGTTCGCCTGAAATGCTCGATATTTGCCGCGTCCATTGCAAAGAACGCGGCTTGCATCCGAAATTATTCGAAGCGGATATGGAAACTTTCCGCATCGACGTCGAATACGACGCCATCATTTTGCCTGCAGGAACGTTCCAGCTGCTTGCGGGGCGCGAACAGGCGATCAAAGCCTTGAAGAATTTCCGCAAACACTTGGCACCGGGCGGACGGTTGCTCGTCGATTTGTACGTCCCGCAAGGCTTCGAAGTCGACCGGCCGAGAACACGGACTTGGCAGACGAAAGCCGGCGAAGTCATCACGCTTGAGAGCAAGACCGTCGAAGTCGATTGGATCAAGCAGTATTCCGTCTCCCATAACCGCTACGAGAAGTGGCAAGGCGGCAAGCTAATTCAAACCGAACTCGAACGCTTCCCGATGCGCTGGTACGGCGTCGAGGAATTCAAGCTTCTGCTTGGCAGCCAAGGGTTTGAAGACATCATCGTCTCGTCCAATTACGAATACGGGCAATACCCGAAAAACGCTCAGCATGCCGTCACTTTTGAAGCAATCGCACATATTTGAAGACCAAAAGCTGTTTGGAAAAATTCCAAACAGCTTTTTATTTGCCTGAAATTGTATGTATGGCTGGCTAATGGTGTTTCATTCCACTCATGAGAATCTAAAATGAAATTGCAGCTTTTCGAAAAAGTTAGATTTGCAGCTAATTCGGGTAAACTCGTAAAGGTCTGGAAGTAAAATCGCTGTAGCCACAATCATAGGAAGTTTCTAGATAAGCGAGGCTTTCAGACAGAAAGAAAAGGGGGATCGAGCATGATTACAATACATAAAACCTCTGCTGGCGGAGATTTACAAACAATTGATACCTTCGAGAAGAATAGTTGGATCAATATGGTGGCGCCTTCACAAGAGGAGATCAGGGGAATAGTAGAACGCTTCAATATCCCTATCGAATTTTTAGAAGACCCATTGGATTTAGAAGAAAGCGCACGGATTGAATATGACGAAGAGACAAATTGCACATTGATCATTAACGACCTTCCAATTGTCGATGACAACAGCCCGCAGCTCGACTCTTATATTACAATCCCCATCGGCATCATTTTAGGGGGAGATTTTATCGTCACCATTTGCAGTCAAGCGACGAACTCCGTGGAAAACGTCATCAAGAAAAACGTGAATACGTCGATGAAAAATCGCTTTGCGCTCGAAGTGTTATTGTCGATTTCTACCCAGTACATAGTGAAGTTGAAGAAATTGAACAAACAGCGCCTCAAAATCGAAAGCAATTTGAAGGATTCCTTAACGAACAAGCAACTCTATAAGATCATGGAGATCGAAAAAAGCTTGGTGTACTTCCTGACCTCATTAAAAGCGAATGGCGATGTCATCACGAAGTTGTTCCGTACGCATTCCATAAAGTTGTATGAAGACGATGAAGACCTGTTGGAAGATGTGAAAATCGAAAACAACCAAGGAATTGAAACGACCGAGCTGTATACCAGAATCTTGGACAGCATCACGGGTTCGTATTCTTCACTCATATCGAATGAATTGAACAATACCATGAAAACCTTGACCCTTTTCACAGTTTTCTTAACCCTACCGACTTTGATCTTCAGCTTTTTCGGCATGAACGTGGCATTGCCTATTTCCGGGCAGGAGCCTGGTTCATGGATTACGACACTGGCATTGTCAGCCATATTGATGCTTGTGATCGCCATTTCTTTATGGAAGAGAAGGATATTCTAATTTCGTATAGTATTTTCCGAAGCTTATCGCTCGCTTTCCGCGGGCGGGAATCGAGCCTCCTCGTCACTGCGTTCCTGCGGGGTCTCTCAAACCCGTCGCTTCGCTGCTCCCGCAGGAAAGATAAGGTCGAACTACGTGAGATCTTATCTTTGCGAAGTAATGCGTAGCATTATTGAGCAGAAGGTTTTACGAGCGAACGCTTCTCCAAATGCTGAGATAGTTCATTGGCTTTTGATTGCCAAAAAGGTGATTCCCTTTTCGATTCATAGCGGATTATGGACCTCTTCAACACGCTAAAAAACGCCTGGAGATAAATCCAGGCGTTTTTTATATGTTTTTTAACTGGGATTCATCAATAAAAATTAGAGGGTTAGTAGCAGGCGGGGCGAATGTATATACTAACAATCGACAGTGCGGATTTATGCCGCTTGCCATTACTGCTGCCTTGGCCATGAGAATTCATCGTCAAAAAAGGAGTGTAGAACATGGAGGAAAAAGAAATAATCCCGTTCCAATCGTCTCCGGTACGACCGATTTTCGAAAAGTTTTCAAGTGCGCGTGATGTGTCGCTCGTCTACGGCGACCCGATCGAGATGCAAGGCAGGACCATCATTCCAGTCGCGAGAATCAGGTATAGCGTAGGAGCAGGTGCTGGCGGCGGCTATGAACGGGAAGACAAAGATTCGGAATCGCCTGGCTTCGAGGAATTTGAAGGCGGCCACGGGGAAGGCGCAGGCGGCTCGTTCTCAGTGAAGCCTGTCGGCATTTACGACGTGACAGCGGAAAAAACCGTCTACCGGCCGATTGTCCCGATTGAACTCATCGTCATGTTGCCATTGATGATGACCGGACTCGGGTTCTTGATGGCTGCGAGCCAGAACAAAAACAAAGGCGGCAAGCACAAAAAGCGCATGCAAGCCGGGAAGCGCTGCGAAAAGAAAGGGAAAGGCAAGAAGGTGAAAGGGTTGGGGCATAGCGGCTGAAGTGGAATGAGATAGTGATTAAAGCGAAAACCACCAGGGGATTGATACCCTGGTGGTTTTTCTTGAGGTAGAGCACTCATTCTAATTCGTGCCAAGTAATTGAATAACCGGTGCTTCAGAAGAAATGACATCCACTTGATGTTCCATACAGGAAAACGAGAAATGCTGATAGCTGATTTCTTCTTGGCTTTCCCGTTCCTTCAAATTCGTCCGATTCTCCAAATAAGTGAGAAGATCAGACTGTTGATAAATGCGATAAGCAAGTTCTGTATCAGAATCAGACATTCTTGTGAACTCTTCGGAAGTTACGGAATAAATGACATATGAACCGAAATCAATATGCCATCTATCCACTTTACCAGAGAGGTTTAGGAGCAAGTCTGTTTCATTCTCGCTGCCGCGCATAGAAATACGCAATGCGGACCCCGGAAGTCTCGTTTCTGCAAATCCTTCAAAGGCTATAAAGTAATCTTCTCGTGATAGCAATCCCGAACCTTTCATCAAATCGATCCTTTCATTGAGTGTTAATAACAGGGGAAGGAGCGAAAAGCCGGTTCGAGGCGAAAAATAACAGGACCGGCGGCAGCAAGGTGAATAAGGACAGCACACCTGCTAGTGAGAACAGCACGGCGGGCACGAAGCGGTTAAGATTGATTGTTAATAAACCGCCAACACTCAATAATGCAGATGCGACGAGTAAGTAAAAAGGATAGAAGAGCAGTTGTTTGGCGCCCGCCACTACATCGGCGGCGAATATTTCCGAGTTCATCATTGCTTCTGTACGTGTCATTTCCCGCTGTACTTTCGGATCATTCTGGAATAGCTCTGTTAATTGATTTTGAGCAATTTGGCTGTCATCAAGCGAGAAAATCAAGAAGCCTGACAAGCCTGCGCATACCAGCAATAGCGCGAGAGAAGCGATTGCTAGTTTAACCGGAGTGAATAAACTTTCGATTGAGATGATGAACCCTCCTTTAAAATAATCGGTTGTATACCACTTCGATAGCAATTTGGAAATTCCTGCTATTTATAGGAGAGGTGGAAAGACAAAAAAGGATTCTTTAATGACGTGTCTTAAAAGGCTGCATTGCCAAACTTTAAACAAAAGGTATAACTTTCAAAAAAATTAGTGAAACTATATTTAAATTTCCTGAAATCCATATATATGCATTTTTATATATTTTCTGGAAAAATATCCACTAAAAAGCTTTAAGGAATCAGTCGACGGGGTACGTGAATAGCAAGGAGGCGTTATGAGTGAGCAATATAAACAAACTGGCTGGAATGACTTTTGCCGTATTTTTACTCGCAAGCTGCCAAGAAACTGAAAATCCACCGCCTAGCACAGAGGACTCAGGTTCTCCAAGTGAAACAACACCTGACGAAGAAGAAACAGTAGAAGCAAAGGAAAGTAACGAAGATAGCCAAGACAATGAGGATAAAGAAGCGTCAGATGACTCGAGTGACAGTACAGATGACGATCCTTCAGATGGCTTTGAAGAAACTCAGGCGAGTCCATCCTTTTCCATCGAGACATATTCATATGTCACAAAAACCGGCTATCTCACCGCATTCAACATTGAACGCGGTGAGGATGAAGAGGGCATAGCTGAAAAAAGCTTGATGCAATCTCTGATTGAAAACGATCCTACCACATTAGAAATTCTGGGATCTTATGCTGAGTTGACTGTGGATATGCCGACGCTTAACGTGAAATTTACGGAAGAGGATGGAGGTGCATTATCCACAACTTCTGCGCAAACGACCTTTTTCTATAGTTCATTGTTTGGAATCAGTGATCTCTATGGCATTGAAGAAATTGTGTTTACCAATCCCGAGGGCGAAGAAAATGTCATTGTAGCTCAGCGCTTAGTGGACAAGCCCTTGATTGTTGAAGAAGAAAGAGGTATTTCGCGCGGTTACTATACAATGTACGACAAAGAGCTGGAGCAGACCAACTTCTTAGCTGGCGTGGATGTGGGAGAGCAAGTGGCGGATGAAAACGGTGGACCCTTGTCCTTTCCTGAAACAGTGGAAGTGATGAAGACAGCGGACCAGGAAGGGGCCACTTACTCATCAGCCATAGTGGAAGGATTGGAAGTGGTTGACGCCTCACTCGAAAACGATACGGCTACAGTTCGCTTCACATCAGATGAAGAAACAGTCACAGAACCCGACCTGATCGTCTTCGAAACCGCAATGCAATTGGCAGCCCTTGACTTTCAGGCAGAGCAACTTCGTTTAATAAACGAAACCTTAGAAGAAAGCATCACGTACCCGTTTGCGGTGAAGTAAAGATTAATAAGGATAAAAAAGGCTTGGAGAAAACCAGGCCTTTTTTTTATGTCTTGATTTTATCCAGGTAAATGGATTGACTATACTTAAAAAACGTTATACTGTGTATATGAGTATAAACAGTATAACAGTTAAGAGGGAGTGTTTATAAATGAATGACTGGAATCTAGCATACCGTTTGGCAACTTTCGAAATAAAAGCGTCGTTGCGCAATTTATTATTAATCCTGGCTTTTTATATCGCAATGAGCCTGATTTTTATGCTGTCGTTCGATGTGTATCTAGAAGGTGAGTTTAAAGGTTTTGACTTGATGTTCCTATTGGTGTTCTTCATGTTTCCGTCTTGGATGAAAGGAAAGGAATTTCAAATGCAGAAAATGGATGGGAATCTATGGTCGTCCCCGCCGGTCATCATGCTCCAGCAATTGCCGATAAGCAAAAACACAATTGTCAAAAGCCGCTTTATCATCCATGCGTTCTGTTCGTTTCCATTCCAATTGATCCTGCTGATCGCCATGCCACTCATGTCGGACAATTTTCGCGAAGCAATGACGCCTATTTCTTACCTTGTGTTCGTGCTGACGTGGCTTGCCATTTCGATTGCGGTCGGCTTTATGATGGCCGCCAGTGAAGCGGGAGGGAATTTTAGGATGAAAGAGATTGTGCTGTCGTTCATCTATATCTTGGTCGCGGCAGCCGCCATCTACTTGTTGTTCCCCATGCTTTCGGGCGGCGGATTAGTCGAGTGGACAATGGCGATTGCTGTGGACTGGCCGCTGCTGACGGGCACCACAGCTGTGCTCCTCATGATTGCCGGTTGGAAATACTGGCAGGCGGATATGAGAAAGACAATGAAGAAAACGGATTATCTGTGAGAGGAGGGCTTGCTTTTGCTGCCAATACGTTTATCCAAAGATTCCCGCGAACCGATTTATCACCAAATTGAAAAGCAGCTGAAAGCCTTGATTGCGGGAGGCCATTTGGTTGCGGGTTCGCCGCTTCCGTCAATCCGCGCATTATCGAAAGATCTGGAAATCAGCGTCATCACGATAAGGCGCGCTTATCAGGACCTCGAAGCGCAGGGCTTTATCCAAACGCTTCACGGCAAAGGGACCTTTGTTGCGGAAATACAAAATACGACCAAGCAGCAAGTGATGACCGATTCGGTGGAAAAGGAATTTGAACAGGCCATCCGCAATGCGATGGACTATGACTATACAGTTGATGACATCAAGCGTGTTTTTGAAGAAACCTTAAGCAAGCTGAAGGAGGGAAAATAACGGATGATTCCATGGATTGAATTAACGCAAGTCAATAAGCAAATCGATGACTTCCGGCTGGGACCGATCGACTTAGCCATCGAGCCCGGCACGATTACCGCCCTAGTCGGCAATAACGGTTCCGGGAAAAGCACCTTGCTGAAGCTGATTATGAACCTGGCCAACGTGGATACAGGAGATATCCAAGTGTTCGGCAAACCGGTGGACGGAGAAGACGAAAGTTGGAAAAAGCACGTCACTTTCCTGCCTCAAACTCCCGTTGGCTGGAATGCTTATACAGGAAATGATTTGAAAAACCTGATTGCTCCGCTCTATCCAAAATGGGAGGACGCTCTTTTTGAACATACGATACAGCTCTTAGGCATCCCGCTGGATAAGCGCTTCGGCAAATTATCACCGGGCATGCAGCAAAAGTTGAGTTTGTCGCTGGCCTTGCCTCGCAATACGGATATCCTTATTTTAGATGAACCGACCGCTTCTCTGGATATTCCTTCTAAAAACTTGGTGATGGATTTATTGGTCGACTGGATGGAGCGGGAAGACCGGGCTGTCATTTTGACGACCCATCAGCCCGAAAGCCTCCGCAAACTGGCGGACTATCTATTCTTGATAAAAGATGGCCAGGCAATCGGGAATTACGAAAAAGACCAGCTCGTCAGCCGATTTCGCCGCTACTGGCTGACGGAAATGCCTGCTGAAGCAGTACCTGGAGAACGATCGCGCTCCGGCCGGCAACTTGTATCCGATAATTTAGAGGGCACAGAAAAATACTGTGCGAAACACGGGATCGGGATTGTAGACGACAAAGCTCTGGAACTGGAAGAAATTATTAGCCTGTTACTGATATGAACCAAAAAGAGAGGATGAGGGAAATGGAGACCATGCTCACCGTAGAAAGATTGGGAAAATTTTTCAAAGACAAGCAAATCATTTCGAATATCTCGTTTGAAGTGAAACAAGGGGAAATCATGGCGTTGCTTGGGCCGAACGGGGCAGGAAAATCGACCACAATCCGCAATATCATGGGCATCATGTATCCGGATGAAGGGGCCATCACGTTCCGCAATAGTACAAATAACGAGATCCCCCGCAATAAAATCGGCTATTTGCCAGAAGAGCGAGGCTTGTACAAAAACGTCAAAGTGATGGATATCCTGCTATACCTGGCGGAGCTGAAGGATTATCCGCTGAACCGCGCCAAAGAACGGGCGTTGGAATTCTTAAAGAAATTTGGCTTGGAAGGCAAAGACAATGTGTCAGTCGAGGAATTGTCGAAAGGGATGGGGCAGAAAGTGCAATTTATCGCTTCGATTCTTCACGAACCCGAACTGCTCATTTTAGATGAACCGTTTTCAGGACTCGACCCGGTCAGCCAGGAATTATTCAAAGACGAAATCCGCTCATTGGCCAAAAACGGCACGGCGATTTTATTATCCTCCCACCAAATGAATCTTGTCGAGGAAATGGCGGACCGCTTATTCTTGATTCATCGCGGAACCAAAGTCATCTCGGGAAGCTTGAGTGAAGTGAAAAAGGAATACGCCAACTTTAAATGCACCATCCATGGAAACAATAGCCATGAAGTGCTGGAAAGCTTGCCGGAAGTGGAACGGGTCGAACATAGCGAGGAAGCGGCGGTGCTGTATCTGTCGAAGCGTGTGCAACCGGCGATTTGGTTAAGAAACCTGCCGGAACAACTCGAAGTCCAAGAATTATCGATTGACCGGATTTCACTCCACGAAATCTTCATCGATATCGCTACGGACAAAAACCTATTGAAGGAAGCGGGGGAGTTGCATGCATAACACGAAGAAAGTCGCAAAATGGGAAATCAAACGCAATATGAAAAGCAAGTCGTTCATCATCGGCTTGTTTCTGACGCCAATTATTTTCCTGGCCTTCCTGTTGTTGCCGGAATTGTTCAGCTCAGACGATGAACCAGCAACGACGACGGTTTATGTCAACGACCAGCTTGGTGTCTACGAGCAATTAGAAGCAGCTGCAGCGAACACAGAATGGAATATGGAACCGACGGACAGCACCCAACAGGAAGCTGAGGCGGCACTTGAAGAAGAGACGGACGCTGCCTATATTTTCATCGGTGAACAATCGGTCGAAAGCGGCACAGTACCTGTCTATACGAACGATGAAACGAGTGACGCCTTCATGGATGAAGTCCAGCTGCTTGGCGGGCCATTGCAAATGGTGCAAATCGAGCAGCTCGGCCTGACAGCGGAAGAAGCAAGGACAGTCGCACAAAGTATCGTCTTTGAAGACGCTTCGAATGAACCAGAAGAAGCGGGCCTGTTCAGTGAATCGATGCTCGAGCGCGTGGTGCCAGGGGCGTTTGCGGCTGTTGTCATGTTGTCGATCGTCTTCACGGGCATGGCGATTTTCCAAAGTGCTTCCCAGGAGAAGAAAGACAAAATAGCAGAAATCATCCTGTCATCACTGACGCCGGCTGAGCTGATGCAAGGCAAAATCATCGGCTATTTCGTGCTCGGCCTCATTCAGGTGGTCGTCTATGTATTGATTGCGCTGCCGGTGCTCATTTGGCGAGTCGATGTTCCGATCGTGGAGTATTTGTTCGTTCCTGAATTACTGGTCCTATTGCTCATCGCCATTCTCGGCTACCTCTTGTATGCAGCAATATTTGTCGGAATCGGCGCAACGATGGCCGACATCTCGACTGCAGGGAATTTCCAAGGCATGGTCATGATGCTGCCATTCAGCCCATTTCTGTTCATCGGCCCGGTATTCAACGATCCAAGCGGCATTTGGGCACAAATTGGAAGCTATATCCCGTTCACCGCACCTGGTGTCCTCATTATGCGCTTGTCGTTGCTGGAACAATGGCCATGGGTGGAAATCGTGATCGCCACTGCGATTCTGGCTATTAGCGTATGGGTCTTCATGAAACTCGCTGGCAAGATCTTCAAGATCGGCATACTCATGTATGGAAAAAATGCGACCCCGGGAGAAATCTGGAAGTGGGTCAGAACTTAATCAGTGAAATCATCCAGCCAGAAAAAAGCCCAGAGATCATGTCTCTGGGCTTTTCATATTCACATATTATTCAGCTGGAGTGCCGGGTTCGATCTCGTAGGATTTCTGAACGGTTTCGTTGCGCTCGCCCAGTCCTTCGTCGGTCGTTTTGCTCCACATGCCTTCCATGCGTTCCTTGACTTGTGGAATCATTTTTTCCGGAATGACGTTGCGGTATTGATTCGTTTCGCCAAGGATCACTTTGATCGACGGCTCGGTAACTTCTTTCGGATCGAACTGCTCGTAAGGGAAAGCGGCTTTCTCGTAGTCGAAGACCGTGTTTTCTGAATCGGACTGCCAGTTTTTCCATGTTTCAAACTCGCGGTCATTAAAGCCAGTCAAATATGGCCCTGGGTTGATGGTTGCCACTTCCACATTGAATTCCTGCAGCTCTTTGCTCAAGGCATCCGCGAAGGCTTCAGTTGCGTGTTTCGTTCCGCAATATGGCCCCATCAATGGATCTGCCATCAAGCCGGATACAGAAGAGACGAAGACGATACGGCCGGATTTCTTTTCGACCATTTGGCGCGCAAATCCTTTCGTCAATAAGGTCGGCCCAAAGAGGTTGACCTCGAATTGGTGGCGCAAGTTTTCTTCAGGGATATCGACAAGCGATCCACCTTCAGACACTGCCGCATTGTTCACCAAGACATCGATGTCCCATGTCCATGCTTTTTCGCGGTCTTTCGGATTCGTGACATCCAATTTCTCGATTTGCATCGATACGCCACGCTCTTTCGCTTCCTGCTCCAAAGCAGAAACCTGTGAAATGATTTCAACACCCGCGATGACGGATTTGCCTTTTTCCGCCAAGCTGAATGCAATATTTTTGCCAAATCCAGTGCCAGCACCGGTAATTAAGATTTTTTCGTTTGCCATTCAAAATTCCTCCTCGAGTTGTTTGTTGCTGCTGTTTTTACTTATATTTCCCCCACATACCCTTCCGGACTCTCTGGTCAAACGAAAAATAAGGGATTCTTTCGAAATTCAAGCGAAGAAATTAGCTGGATGAACAAGGGAGGTGACATGCCGGTTCGTTGTCAGTCACTAGAATTACAGGACAGGAAACCATGTAGTTGATCAAAATTGCTAAAAGCAACTAATAAGTATACTGTTGAGTTAATTTAAGTCGGAAAATTCTGATATAAATAATTCGTGACATCACGGCCGAAAATGTGTCATTCTGTTTGGCTATTGGAAAGAGGGAAAAATACCTGAAATAAGATACCTGGAGCTAAGCTATGAAGGAGGAGTTCGCCAATGAGAGCCAGCGTCCACGAAACCTATGGGCCGCCGGAAGTCATGGTCCTGAAAGAAGTGAAGAAACCGAGCCCGAAAGAAGATGAAATATTGATTAAGGTTCATGCAACAACAGTTACTTCTGGAGACTGCAAAGTGCGAGGGGCGGATCCATTTGCTGTCAGGCTGTTCTATGGATTGAAAAAACCAAAAATCGGGATATTGGGTTCTGAACTGTCCGGAGAAGTCGAAGAGATAGGGGAAAACGTCAAGTCATTTAAAAAAGGGGATTTGGTAGTGGGTGGAACAAATACAAAACTCGGCGCAAATGCCGAGTACGTATGCATCAAGGAAAAAGGCGCCATTGCCATCAAACCGGTGAATATGACATTTGAAGAGGCGGCCTCTGTTCCTTTTGGCGCCACCACCGCTTTGTTTTTCCTGCGGGATAAGGGGCATATCCAGAAAGGGCAAAAAGTGTTGATCTATGGTGCGTCGGGCAGCGTGGGCACTTATGCCGTCCAATTGGCTAAAATTTTTGGCGCAGAAGTTACAGCGGTGTGCAGTGGTAAAAATATTGAATTGGTAAAGTCATTAGGGGCTGATTATGCAATCGACTACACCTTGGAGGATTTTACCGATTCAGCTAAATCCTATGACGTGATCTTTGATACGGTAGGGAAAACTTCCTTTGCCCAATGCAAACGCGTCATGACCGAAAAAGGGATTTATTTAGCGACAGTTGCAGGAGTGCCTCAATTCGCGCAGATGTTTTCAACTTCGATCAGGGGTGGCAAGAAATTGATCAGCGGATTAGCCCCCATGCACAAGGAAGATTTGCTTTTCCTCATTGAATTGATTGAAGCCGGAAAGCTCAAATCCGTCATCGACCGAAGCTATCCTTTAGATCGAGTGGCTGAAGCCCATCGGTACGTGGAAACAGGGCATAAGCGGGGCAATGTAGTTATAAATGTGATAAAGCCTGACGAGCTTGCGGCTGTGAGTGATTAACAAAGCAGCCTTGTCCGAGCTTATTGTTCGAACGAAGGGAGAGTCAAAACCGAACGTCGGTTTTGACTCTCCCTTTCATTTTACAAATAATATGCTGTTCATAAAGAAGAATGATTCCGTGCTTCCAAACTAGGCAAAAGCTTCGCCGATGCCAAACGGTTTCTCACCGAGATGCCGATCCACGCAGCGAGCACGGCTTTGATAACCCCAACAAGGATGAACGGTAAGAATCCGCCCATAAAGGCGCCAGTCCAGGAAAGTTCAGCGAAGATCTTCAGCCAGACCGTTCCGAACGTTAAAGCTACGAACATGCCGAGGATGTTGGCAATGACTGCATTCATGACCGTAAAACCCATTTTTTCCAGGTAATAGCCGATGACAAAAGCGGTCGGGATGAACCCGAATAAATAACCGCCCGTCGGCCCGAACAAACTGCCCAAGCCGCCTGACATTTGCGCGAATACCGGGATACCGGCGGCGCCGATTGCGAGATAAACCAAGATGGACAATGTGCCATAGCGTGCGCCCAAAATCGTGGCAGCAAGCCCGATCGCCAAAGTTTGCCCGGTAATCGGCACGAGCGGCAAGGGAATGGTGACTTGAGCGAGTATGCCGATAATGGCGGCGAACAAAGCTGTCACGATCATCATCCGTAGTTTTTTGTTTGATTCTGTCATGAGAAAACGTCCTTTCGATTTGAGTTAACTAATTTTAATTATAAGTTAACTCAATAATATCTGAACGGGCGAGAAGGTGTCAATAAGCTTTTGGCCAATCAACAACTAGCCGAAACTCCCGGCTTCAGACCATAAGTGCAAAAACGAGGACGAATGCTGAGGGATGCAATGATAAAATGAGAGGGATACTATAGAGAGTAAAGGAGGCGGCGGCTTTGGAAACAAAAACGAAGTTCACGTTCGATGAGATGTGGGAGAAGATCCTGGATTGCGACCGGAAATACGATGGCTTGTTTTTCACGTGCGTGAAGACGACGAAGATCTATTGCCGTCCGTCCTGCCGATCGCGCAAGCCGAAAAAGCGCAACGTGGAATTCTGTTTTTCCATTGATGAAGCGGAGACTCGCGGATTTCGGGCATGCAAAAGATGCCAGCCGGAAATCGAAAAGTCGCCTTATGTGGAATTCACCCAGCAAGTCATCGCTTTTTTAGCCGATCGTTACGAGCAGAAAATCGGATTGGAAGAAGTGGCCGCCCATGTCGGCATGAGCCCCTCTTATGTGGACCGGCTGTTCAAGCAGGAAACGGACGAAACACCGCGTTCTTATTTGGAGAAAATCCGCATCGATAAAGCGGCTCATTTACTCGCCAACACTGATAAAACGAATTTGGAGATTTGCCTCGAGACCGGCTTTCAAAGCACGTCTCATTTCTATAAAGTGTTCCGGCAGCTGAAACAGCAATCGCCGGGCCAATACCGGAAAGAGAAAGGAGCGCGACAGGATGGATAGCAAACCGGCAATAGAACGCCTGAAAATCCCCACGCCGGCCGATTTTAATTTCGCGGAATGCCTGGCCATTCTCGGCCGCTCCGATCAAGAGCTGCTTCATACGATTAAGGAAGAGCGCATCACCAAACTATTAGTCATTGAAGATGAACTAGTTTTGTTCGATTTGAGCCATTCCGGCGAGGCCTTGCACATTGAGTTTTTGCATCGTTCGCCGTCTGAACAAGGAAAACAGGCAGCCCTCCGTTATGTAATAGAATGGTTCGACCTGGAAACAGACCTGCAGCCGTTTTACGCAATGGCAGCGAGCGACCCGGTCCTTCGGGAAGTCGTGGAGAACCATGCGGGATTGCGCGTGATGGGCATGCCTGATTTATTTGAGGCATTCGCCTGGGCCATCACCGGCCAGCAGATCAATTTGACTTTCGCCTATACGTTGAAACGGCGCTTGATTGAACACTTCGGCACTTCGCTTACGGTAGATGGAGTCGATTATTGGGCCTTTCCATCTGCTGAAACCATCGCGTCGCTGGAAGTGGACCAATTAAGAACGCTGCAATTTTCCGGAAGAAAAGCGGAATACATCATCGGTATCGCCCGCGAACTTTCAGACGGGCGTCTCTTTAAAGACGAGCTGCTCGAAAAGACAGAGCAGCAAGTAGAAAAACAATTGGTGGCGATCCGGGGCGTCGGGCCGTGGTCCGCACATTACGTCATGATGAAATGCCTGCGCTTTAATTCCGCGTTTCCAATATCTGACGTCGGGCTGCACAATGCCTTGAAGCATCAATTGGGACTGGAGCGAAAACCGACCATTGCCGAGATTGAGAATTTAGCCGAAAACTGGACAGGCTGGCAAGCGTACGCAACATTTTATTTATGGAGGGTGTTATTATGAATGAACTGTATCAAGTCGATTATCCATCGCCGATTGGGATCGTTGAAATCACCGGCACCGAACAAGGCATCGTGTCGCTTTATTTTAGCGACCGCGAGCAGCCGCTGCATGCGGTGCAACCGGACACGCCTCAAGTGCTGAAAAACGCTTTACAGGAATTGGACGAATATTTCAAAGGACAGCGAACGGAATTTACCGTGCCGTGCATTTCTTCCGGCACCGAATTCCAGCAAAAAGTTTGGGCGGCGCTGCCTGATATTGCTTACGGCGAAACGGCTTCGTACCGCGATATCGCGGCAGCTGTCGGCAACGAGAAATCCGTGCGGGCAGTGGGGAATGCCAATAGCAAAAACAAAATCAGCATCATCATCCCATGCCACCGCATCATCGGGTCGAACGGCAAATTGACGGGATACGCGGGCAGCCTGACCCGTAAGGAATGGTTGTTGAAGCACGAGCGGGCGATAAAAGGTCAAGAATAAGCCGACTCTCGGGCGTTTCAAAACATGCTTGTTTCAGCGCAAAGCCGGGAATTTCAAGCGGATCAACCGGTAAATATTCTGTACGATGGCTTTACCTACAGCGTAAACGGGGATGACCAGGATCATGCCGATAATTCCAGCAAAGCTTGCACCGATGTACAGCAGAAAAATAATCGTCACTGGATGGACGGCAAGTTTATGGCCCATAACGTTCGGAGAAATGAGATTGCTCTCCAATTGCTGAATCACAAGAATGGCAATAGCTGTCCAAAGCGCCAGAACTGGTTCCTGTAAAAAGGCCACAACGAGTACCGGCACAGCGCCAATGAATGGCCCGAGAAATGGGATCAGATTGGTAAACAAGGAAACGAGCGCGAGTATAACGGCGTATTGCAAATCAAGGAGCATGTAAGCGATCAGGCTCAGAACGCCCACGAACAAACTGACAATTGCCTGTCCCTGAATATAAGCACTCAAGTTCTCATCCATATCCTGCAGAATTTTCCGTCCGTCCTCGCGTGAGTCTTGGGGAAGCACTTTCAGAAAGTGGTCCGGCAGGTGTTCGCCGTCTTTCAACAGGAAAAACAGTACAAACGGGACAATGACTAGCTTGGAGACGATACTGAGGACACTGGCTAAAAAGTCCATGAGGTTGGCTCCCAAGCCGGCAGAAGTGTTGAGGAAATTATCCATCAAAGTGGATGGCTGAAGTCCTGGCATGACTTCCTGCTCTTCGATGTAGCGCCACCATTCGCTTTCTAGCGCGATATTGACCCATTGCTGGACTCTTGCGGCGATAAGCGGGAAGTTATTGATCAGTGCCATGATTTGATTCGTCAGTATCGGTCCAAGCCAGGTGCCGAGAAAGAAGATGATAATTGTGAAGAGCGCAAAGATCGACAGAATAGCTGTTACGTGCCCCATACGTTTTTCCAACAGGCTGACAAGCGGACGGAAAATATAGTAGAGAATACCGCCGACAACAATCGTCGGGGCAATGGTTGAGAAGATGACGCGGAAAGGATAAAGCAGAAATGGCATGCGGGCAGCCAAATAAATGATGATCAATATGAGAACGACGCTGTATAAAAATAGAAACCATTTTGTTTTTGGCATACACTTTTCCTCCAAACCCGCCTGCTTTTTGAGCAAGCCTTTGTTTCCCTATTGCCTGTCACACAAGGCGTTAAACAACCAAAACAGGAAGTGCTTTATTTGAAATCAATAAAAACGCAGAACTTTCTCTTCTTGAGAGGTTCTGCGTTTTTTATGCTTGTCAGAATGATGCTCCTTAGACGGTTTTGATAAAGGCAGCCGGATTCCCGCCGACTACTGTGTTCGCCGGTACGTCTTTGACGACTACTGCGCCGGATGCGATGACGGCATTGTCGCCGATCGTGACGCCGGGGTTGATGACGGCGCGGCCGCCGATCCAAACATTATCACCGATGCGCACTGCTTTGCCTGACTCGACCCCGCTCAAACGCTGTTCGATATCGAGCGGGTGAGTCGCCGTATAGATGTGGACGCCTGGCCCCACCAGGCAGTTATCGCCGATGCGGATATCACAGACGTCGAGGAAGACACAATCGAAATTGGCGAAGAAATTGTGGCCGACGTGGATATTATAACCGTAATCACAGCGGAAGTTCGGCTCGATATACAAACGGTCGCCGCTCGACCCGAGTAATTGGCTCATGAAGCGCTTGCGCTCCTGACCATCGGTTTCCATCGATTTATTGAACAAGCGCAATAACCGCTTCGCATTGACGCGCTCGCGCACGAGTACCGGATCGTCCGCCCGGTAAAGTGCGCCGGCAAGCATTTTGTCTTTTTCTGTATGCATCCAAATCCCTCTTTCCCGATTAAATTAAAAGCCGAATAACCGCCTCGCGATAAAGGCGAATGCCGCGACTGCGGTAATGAATGCCGCTACAAAGAACGCCACGGCATAGGACACTAGATTGCCCGGCAGCACCGCTTCGCCGATTTCAAAGAAATAAAAATGGATCGCGACCGGTTCTGTGGCATGGCGCATTAGCCACACTTGAACGCCCTTGACGGCAAATAAGATGCTAATGGCCAATAGGACCGAAAACGCAGTCCAGCGAATGCCTTTCCACATAGAACCGCCTCCCCAATAGATCATATGGATATTATAACAGAATAGAAAAACGACTCCTCATGAAGTTTTCGAATTCTTTGAAAAATTTACATGCAATTAACGTGAAAGACTTTATACTATAGGAAAGGAGTGGAACCAATGAAAACGATCAACCGAACCATCAAAACGGATAAAGGCCAAGCGGTCAACTACAACCTTGTCCTGAACCAAGACCAAACGAGAAAACTTGCAATTTTCCTGCCGGGCATCGGCTATACAACGAAAAGCCCGTTATTTCATTACACGGAGCGGCTGCTTGCGGAACAGGAATACGACATCCTGCGCATCAATTACGATTACAACCATCCGCTTTATGACGAATACACGATGGCGGAAATTGACGAGGCGGTCAAAGAAGATGCCAAGCAAGTGATCGACCAAGTATTGAAAGGCAGCATTTATGAAAAGTTCTTCCTCGTCGCTAAATCGCTCGGCACGATTGCGCTAGCCAATGAACTCGAGCGCAAGAAATTCAAAGGCGCAAAAACTGTCTGGCTGACGCCGCTCGTCAAGCACCAAGACATCTTCGAAGCGATGAAAAATTGCCAGAATCCGGCGCTGAGCTTTATCGGCGACAAAGACCATTATTACGACCGCAGCCGGATGGAAGAGCTCCAAGGCAACAGCCAGCTTGAGTCGCACGTCTTAAAGGACGTTAACCACGGCATGGATTTCATCGGCGACCCATTGAAGTCGATCGATGTCTTAAAAGACGTCATCACCGATATCCACGCCTTCTCGAAAAAGAGCATCGAGCACGCATAATGGACTGCCGCCCTTGAGGCGGTTTTTTTATGCTGTTTTTCAAGCAGCGCGACAGGGTATAGTTTCTGCAAAAGGAGGGTGCAGCATGGCATTCGATTACGATTTGGACTATAAAAATTTGGACTTGCGGAAGAACCCCGAGCTGTACCGCGTCGGCAAAGGCGAACAAGGCGTGTTGATGGTCGAACCGTATAAAAGTGAAATCCTGCCACATTGGCGATTCAAGACGCCGGACATCGCCCAGGAATCGTGCGATAAAATTTCAGAGCTGTTCGAGGAATACCGCAAAAAGGATGACTTCGTCGGCATGGACATGGCCCGCAAATTCATCCAAATGGGCTACACTCGCGCACGGCGTAACACGAACTACAAAGGCGGCCGCAAATACAACGAAGACGGCTCGATCAAAGACCGCGAGATTAACGAAGAAAAAGCCGAATCCGCCGCTATTTTCAAGAAGCGCTGGGACGAAATCCGCGAAGACGAGGATTATTTAAAACGTAAAAAAGAACACCAGAAAAAATATGGCTGAAGCAGTTCAGGCGTGAAACAGCGGCGCTCATCAAACGTCGAATAGACGAGACGGAAGGAAGGAGCATGCGAATGAATCGGTTTTGGAAAACGATGGTCTTGATTGCCGCGCTATTGTTGCTCGGGGCATGCAGCGAGCAGACTTTCAGCAATAGCGAAGAGACCGGGTCCTATGCCGGCATTTTAATCGTTGAAGACGAAGAGTATTTGTGGGAAGGCGAACTGGAAGGCAGCGACTACAGCGAGTCGACAAGACTCGGCGCCATCACCCAGTCGACGGCACCTGAAGTCATGCCAAGCGCTGATTTTTCTTCCGACTTCCTCGCTGAAGGCGCTGAAATTTACGCAAGCAACGAAGACTCCGACGTGCTCCTCGCCAAACGGCAAGACGGCAGCTGGGATGTATTCAGGAAAAGCGTGGAGCAAGAATAGCGAAGCTGCATCCGATGGGGTGCGGTTTTTTTGTGGAATTGAGAGGTTTGTTTGTGGAATGGAGAGGTTGTTTGTGGAATTAAGAGGTTGTTTGTGGAATGCAGCGATTGTTTGTGGAATGAATCGATTTATTTGTGGAATGAAGCAATTGTTTGCGGGATGCAGCGATTTATTTGTGGAATGAAGCAATTTATTTGTGGAATGAAGATAATGTGATATTTTATCGATTGGGTATTCGCTGCCTGCTTTTTCGGTGGTGCGTAGATAAGGGTAGTGGGGGAATCGCTTCTCGGGATCCAGCATCTGCCACGGTGGTGCTTGAAACAAAAATTTGATTGATGCATCGGGACTAATTAACTTCCATTCACAGCAAAGTTGACGAGAGCTACAAAACATGACGCATTTCCACATTTTTCAATTGAGTGAATAAGAAAATCCCTTCCACTCTAAAATTTGAGACGGAGTGGAAGGAGGCTGACGCCTGTGGGACCGCGCGAATGAATAAGTGAAGGGGAGCTGAGCTTATTCATTTGCGACATATCTGCTTGCAGATATGTCGCAGGCTTTTTTTCTTTGGAACATTGGCTGGGCACCCGCCCCCGGGCAGCTGAAAGCGCGACGTCCTGTCGCATCAGTTGCATGACTCGCATCCTGTGAGCCCCAAGCAGCCCCCTGAAACGCAGTCGAAAAGGCAGAAACTTTTCCTATCACTTTTTTTATTTCACATTTTCCCCAAAGAAAAAGCCTCCCGACATAGCCGGGAGGCTTGCTTCTATTTTATGCTTCTTGTGGGTTCATTGCTGTTTCTGTTTCCAAGCCGTGCTTTTTCTCGGATTCTGCGACCATCAGTGCGCAAGCTGCGTCACCGGAAATATTGATGGCTGTGCGGGACATATCAAGCAAGCGGTCGATTCCGAGTACAAGGCCGATGCCTTCTACCGGAAGCCCGACGCTCGATAAGACCATCGCGAGCATGATCAAGCCGACGCCTGGAACTCCAGCGGTCCCGATACTGGCAAGCACTGCGGTCAAGACGACCGTCAATAATTGGCCGATCGTCAAGTCGACCATGAAGGCCTGCGCGATGAACATCGTCGCGGCACCTTGCATGATCGCGGTGCCGTCCATATTAATTGTCGCGCCGAGCGGCTGGACGAACGAACTGATCGACTTTGGAACCTTCAGATCACGCTGCGCCACTTCCATTGAAACCGGAAGCGTGCCCGTGCTGCTTGAAGTACTAAAGGCGACCGTCATGGCCGGCATAAAGGTTTTGAAAAACCAGATTGGGCTCTTTTTCGCCAGGAAATAAACGGTGCCGCCGTATGTAAAGGCAGCGTGAATCAACAAGGCACCGATAACGACGAGCATATACGAGCCCATGGCCTGGATGGCGGCGAGGCCTTGCGAACCGATCGCTGTCGCAATCAATCCGAATGTGCCGTACGGAGCAAAACGCATGACGATGCCGACCAAGTACATCATGATTTCATTGCCTTGTTCGACAAGGCTCAATATCCCTTTCGTCTTATCGCCAAGAGCTGTCAACGCGAGCCCGACGAATACCGCGAAGACAATGATCTGGAGCATATTGCCTTCGGTCATGGCTTCAAGCGGGTTTTTCGGGATGATGTTGAGCAAGGTATCAGCGATCGACGGAGCGTCGTCCGGGCTATACGTCGCCGCACCGATATCAAAATCACCCGCTGCGCCCGGCTGAACGAGTGCGGATAAGCCGAGTCCAATGGTGATGGCGATGGTTGTCGTCACGAGGAAATACGAAATCGTCTTGATGCCGATGCGGCCAAGCTTCGCTGGGTCGCCAAGCCCGGCTGTACCGAGAACAATCGACAAGAATACGAGCGGCACGACGAGCATGCTGATGAGGGCGAGGAAAATCTGCCCGACCGGCACGAAGACGTAAGGATTGAGTATTGCGAAAACTTCAGGTGCAAAAAGATTTAAAAGCAGTCCTGTGATTGCACCCAAAATCAAGGCACTGATGACTTTAAATGTTAAGCCTTTCTTTTTCTTCAATTCATCCACCAACTTTCTTCATTTAAGGAAACGCATAAAAATAAGTGTAACCGAAGCGGAACAAAATCAACAGTTTCAACAGACCTTATAGCTTGGGAAGCCATTTCCTAAAAAACTGCAACTATTCCCATAGGTCTGGCGTCTAACATGATAGAATTACGGCGAAAAGAGGTAAGAATATGGTTAAGAAAGCAGTCATCGCAGGCGGTACAGGGTTTATCGGAACGTATTTGAAAGAAAAATACGAACGGCTCGGCTATCGCGTTTACATCATTTCCAGAGGTTCAGAGCATATTCAATGGGACGACGCACATCGTATGAAAGATGCGCTTGACGGCGCGAAATTGGTCATTAACCTTGCTGGAAAATCCGTCAATTGCCGTTACACAGAAGCGAATAAACGCGAGATTTTTAATTCCCGTACCGAGACGACCGAGTCGCTTGGGCGAATGATCGAAGCGTGCAGCATAGCCCCGGAATTATGGGTCAACGCCAGCACCGCAACGATTTACCGCCATGCCGAAGACCGCCCGATGACTGAGGATGGCGGAGAGGTGGGGCGTGGATTTTCGGTAGAAGTCGCAAAAGCTTGGGAAGATAGCTTCTTTTCATTCCAACTGCCCGATACGCGCCAAGTCGCCTTGCGCATCGCGATTGTCCTGGGAGAGGGCGGCGTCATGGAGCCGTATCGCAAGCTCGTGAAATATGGGCTTGGCGGCAAGCAAGGCAGCGGCCGCCAGATGTTCAGCTGGATCCATATTGAAGATCTGTACCGGACCGTGCGTTTCATGCAGCACCGTGATGAACTCTCGGGCGTCTTCAACGCTTCAGCGCCAAATCCTGTCACGAATAAAGAATGGATGAAAGCACTTCGGCAATCGATGAACCGCCGCGCTGGGCTACCGGCATCGAAATGGATGCTTGAGACAGGGGCAGCGGCACTTCGGACCGAAACCGAATTGATCCTAAAAAGCCGCTGGGTCGTACCGGAGCGGCTCGTGCGGGAAGGCTTCCGCTTCCGCTATCCGGGTGTCGGAAGCGCATTGGCTGATTTGAATAATTGACAGACTTAAAGGCATTCAAGAGAATGTCTTTATTTGTGCGCACTCTTGCACTAGGTAGGGTATGCTAGGGAAAGACTGATAGAAAGAGAGTGTGGGGGAAAGTAATGAGACAACGTTGGGAACCGATACACACAGCCAAAGTATTCGTCGAAACGAATTTTCGCCATTGCCGCGGGGCACTGCTAGCCGGAAGTGTAGTGCGCGGGCAAGAGACAGCGACGTCGGATTTGGACATCGTCGTATTCGATGAAACGCTGATGAGTTCATATCGTGAATCCATGATTTTTTATGGCTGGCCGATCGAAGTGTTTGTCTATAATTTAAGTTCGTACAAGGACTTTTTTGAAAAAGACCGAAAAGCGGCGAAGCCTAGCATGCCGCGCATGGTCAGCGAGGGCATTGTCTTAAAAGATTCAGGCATCATGGAAAACATCCAGCAAGAAGCGAAAGCCTTGCTCGAAGCAGGGCCGGAAGCGTGGAGCACGGACACGATCCGCACGAAACGCTATTTCATCACCGATGTGCTGGATGACCTGCGGGGCAGCGATGATCGGAAAGAACGGCTGTTTTGCGTCAACACGCTTTCGGATTTGGTGAGCGAATTCATTTTGCGCACCGAGCAAAAATGGATCGGCTCATCCAAATGGGTGATTCGTTCACTCGAAGCGCATGACCATGAACTGGCGGTACGGTTCGTCGAGGCGTTCGAGAACTTTTACCGGACCGATGAAACGGGGCACATTATCGAATTCGTCGAAAGTGTCTTGGAGCCTTACGGAGGCCGCTTATTCGACGGATTTTCGATTGGGAAAGCGGAAGCTGAGAGGAAGACGGAAAAGCTTTAAAGCTTAAGTTGGCTTAATCTTAGAGCTTACAATTATTCGAGCAAGTACGCCTATAATGAAATAAAATTCGCCGTCCAGTGAACATCAGGGCGGCGAATTTTGATGGAAAGAAACATTTCTATATTAACCGAGAGCTTTCATGAAAAAACACCGCTTCAGCGACGTCAGTTGTCAGTAGTTAGTAGTAAGTTTTCAGTTTGTTCGTTCCATGAAATTTCTACTTCTATTTCCTCATCCTCTTGTATAACTGAGCATCCTCCACAAGAGCCGTTGGCAATGCTAGCAACGTTATCGGATAACGTTACGCCTGTACCTTCTGAACCTCCTGAATTAGCTTCAAGTTTGTACTCGATTGTTTCAGGGGCTTCACCGTCGCCAGTAAATTTAACAGTTCCGTCTTCTACTTGGTTCGTTCCATTCGAAACGTCCACCACATAAAACACATCCCAGTTTTCACTGCTGCCCGAGAAGTTGTATCTATCGCCATCTACACATCCACTTAAAATGAATAGAAGCACCAATAGCCCGAGTATCTTTTTCAAAAATATTCCCCCTATCTAGTATTTGATGTTTGTTTAATGGCATCAATTTCCTCTTCTTCATTATTATACCTTAAAATTCAGAAAACATTTACTATTATTTAAACAATAACAAGCTCTAGGTGAGGGGATTTTATAAGGAATTTTAGTATAAAGTCTATCAACAAAACCGCCCAGACGAATCTGGGCGGTTTTTTTAATACATTTCCAAACGCTGCAATTCCTGTCCGTTTGCATCGAGCAATTGGAGCGGGATCGGGCGTTCTTCTGGTGCGTTTTCGATAAACCACACCGCTTTTCCGGACAAACTGGTGTCTTCCAATAATTCGATTGGGAAGCGCTCGCCCAGCAATAATTGATCAGCCGGAACCTCACCGACCTGGACGTGGCGCCCATCAGCCGGATCAAACAATCCGTAGACCAAGCCGTCACTGCTCATATAGCTGTCGATGCGGTCCGGATCATCGAGTGAGGGAATGGTGGTTTCGCTTCGCGTCTCGAGGCGCCAGCCGAACCAAGATTCCGTTGCCGTCACTGCCCCGAAGTTATCGTCGCCGCGGATGAAGAAAAATAATGCGCGGCCATTTAATTCGTAGACCGGCGTCAAGACAAGGTCATCGTCGCCATCGCGCACTGCCTCTTCCGCTGTATCGACTGTATCCGAACTCCATACGAGTGCAATGATCAGCGCCGCGGCGAGCACAAGGCCCAGCAGCACGAGCATGCGTTTTTGAATTAGGTTTTGCAGGGTCATCCGCCATTTCCCCTTCCGTTTCACGATGCTTCCATTATACGGTATTTTATTGAATAGAGGGAAATGAAAAAACGCCCGGATGCGCCCGGGCGTTTTTGTCAGTCTTTTTCGGTCAAGAACGTAATAACCGCAAACAATAAGAACGCGAGCAGCAAAATTGTGCCGCCGACGATAAAGAAAACCAAGATGAAGGTTTCGTTCATATTGAACGGGTTCAAATTATAGAACCACATGCCGACAGTTAAGCCTACTGCGCCGATCATCGCGAGAAAGCCGTGGATGGTGACGAGCTTTTTGTATTTGACGGTATACAAGCGGTAGAACACGCCCCAGGCAAAAACCGAAAGCCAGCCAACGAGCAGGATGTGGGCGTGAATCGGACGCAGCGCGTAATCCATCTGTCCCGCCATATGCGACCCGAGATAGGTCCCGATGAACCCGAAGATGGCCGAAAACTGGATCAAGCGCAAGCTCCATTTTTTCTCCAAGGTATTGTTGCGCGGTGTAACTGTGTTGTTCATGTAAATCCTCCTATAGCTTTTGGGAACAGCGACAAGTATTCCGCTGGATAGCCCCTAAGTTCATATGACTGTATCATACCGCACGAATATAAACGCTGTATGAACGGGGCGTGACAGATCATCGACAATTTTCTTTACGGCGTTTCGCTTTCTGTCAAAGGTTCAGCGATTTCGCGTGTGTCGGTTTTATCCCTCAAGCCTTTCGCGAGGCGGTAGATGATCCAAACGGTGAGCAGCGTGCTGATAACCAAGATGATGATATTGGCGAATGCTTTTGCTTCGATATCCGCAGCTGTGGTCACGATAAACCAGTCAATCGCGAAAAACTCATCGATCGGTACATAAATCGATAAAGCTGCCAGCGCATTATTGAGCATGTGAAAGAAAATCGGCAGCAATAAATTGCCGGTGCGCAAATACAACAGAGATGCGATGATGCCGAACAAGAACGAGCCGACAAAATCAAGATGCAAAACGCCAAACATCAAACTCGAAATCAAAATGCCGCCCCACATTGAAGTTTTTGCCGCAATACGCGTCAAGAAGACACCACGGAAAACGAACTCCTCTACAATCGGCGCCAAAATCACGAGCGTTAGCAGCATGAAATACTCATATCCGACACCGCCCGGCATCTCGACCGGCGTCAGCAATAATTCCGCAAACCATGGAAATGCGGGGTAGATAATCGCCAGCTGCAGCCAGAACATCGTCAGCGAGAACGCGATCGACACAATGACCATGCCCGTTATGCCAGGAAGCCATGGTTTAACGCCTTTGGTAGTTAAAACTTCACTAAGCGACCAATCGGGGTTTTTGCTCCAATAATAATGAAAGAAAAAGTACGGGACAACAATATAAAAGGCAATCTGCACCGCGATTTCGGTCGTGGCGACATCCGCACCAATCAGCATGAAGATGATCAAAGTCGCGATGACGCCGAGAATGGTGAAGAGAATCAAATAACGCGATTTCATTTCAGCGAACATAAATAGCCTCCTTTTCTTCCTTAATTATACGGAAGATGGGGCGGTTTGTTTCATATATGAGTGAGATTCTTCGTTTTAAATGTTAGTATTCCGCAAAATTACTACGAAAAGCTTTGCTCAACTCTCGCTATACTCGAGCATCGCAAACGAATAGACTCAGCAATGCTTCGTCTATTCGTTTCCTGCGGGCGAGCGTCTTTGCTCCATACCTTGAACTGTCTTTGTAAGAGTCTATAAGGCACATTTATACCAGCTGTCGTTGGATAGTAAAGACCTCAATTTCTACTTTTCAATTCCCTAATCCAAAAATTCCCGTATTGAAGCAAGCGGTTTCAGGGTAAGATGGTAGAAAAGGCTACGGAAATGGAGGGGTAGAAATGGGGAAAGGGAAGCTGTGGATGATTGGAATGGGCGCGGCGCTTACACTGGCAGCGTGTTCGGACGAGGAAGCGGACGTGCCGGTGCCGGAAGAGACGGAACCGGAGACGGTCGCATCGCCGGAACCGCGTGCACAACAATTCATGGAATTGTGGCAAGCGGGCGAATACGAAACGCTATATGATGAATTTTTGACGGAGCGGGCCAAAGAGGCATTCGGTGAAGAGACCTTCATTGACTGGCAAGTGGAACTTGAAGAGCAATTGTCATTGTCGGAGCGCGAGATCGATTGGCAATTGGGCGAAGAGCCGTGGCTGAAAAACGAGCCGGCGGATGTTCCGCTGACGATTTCAATGGACAGCGTCATCGGCGAGATTGAGTTCGATAAGACGCTGAGCTTTGTCTACGAGGAGACGGAAGAGGCTGAAGCAGGCGAATGGTTCGCAGAATGGGATCCGTCCTTCATTTTGCCGAATCTGTCTGAAGGCGATAACGTATCCGTGCAAATCAGCGATACCGCACGCGGCGAAATCGTCGACCGCAACGGCAGCGTCATCGCCGGCAATACGGATGCCTACGAAATCGGCGTCGTGCCAGAGAATTTCGATCGCGACGATTACACGGAGCGGCTTGCGGGGCTTTTGGATTTGTCCGTCGAAGACATTGACGCAGAACTCGAAAAGCCGTGGGTCGAACCGCATCATTACGTGCCGCTCGGAACTGTCGGGCCGGACCGCGAGAAATTGAACCGGCTGTTTGCGATTCCTGGAACCAAGCGCACGAAAGTGACGATGCGCCACTATCCGTACGGGAAATCGATGGCGCATTTGACCGGATACATCGCGCCGATCACCGCTGAACAGCTAGAAGAGCGCAGCGGCCAAGGCTACGGCCAAGGGGATATCGTCGGCTGTGAAGGCTTGGAAGAAATCTTTGAAACCGAATTGCGCGGAAAGCGCGGCGGCAAGGTCTTGATTGAAAAGACCGCACAAAACGAAACGATCACCGCTGTCGACAATTCCTCCGCAGCCGGTGAGACGGTAGAACTGACGATTGACGCCGACCTCCAGCAAGAAGTCTATGAGGAAATGGGTGGGGAACCGGGCACTGCAGCCGCGGTCGACCCGTACACAGGTGAGACGCATGTGCTGGTCAGTTCGCCAGCTTACGACCCAAATGATTTCATTCCAGGCATCAAGGAAACCCGCTTCCGCCAGCTTACCAACGATCCGGACCAGCCGTTCTTCAACCGGGCAGCGGCGTCTTACCAGCCGTCTTACTTGATGCAGCCAATCACGGCAGCCGTTGCTATGAAGCAAGGAACACTGGATCCGGCAGAAGGCATCGAGATCGACGGGGAGACGTGGCAGAAATACGCCTCGTGGAACGATTTTCGCATCACCCGTCCGAATCCGGGCGTCGCGAATCCGATCGACTTTGAAAAAGCGCTCATCCATTCTGACAGCATTTACTTTGCAATCCAAGCGACCAATATGCCGGACGACAGCTTCTTGGAAGGCTTGACTGAATTCGGCTTTGGTACGGCGTTCGACTATCCGGTGCCGCTCGCAGCTTCACAAATTTCGGAAAGCGGCACGTTCGGCTCGGAAGGCCAGCTTGCGAGTTCCGCATCCGGGCAGAGCCAAGTGCGCGTTAATGTTCTCCACACAGCGCTGATGTATGGCACATTTCTAGCTGATGGCGAAATGAAAAAGCCGATCTTGATTAGAGACGCGGCAGAAGAAAACTTGAAGCAAGATCTTTTGAATCCCGAGCAATCGGAAATGGTCCGTGCAGCACTCGTCCAAGCCGGTGAAGAAGACGGCCACGGCCTTGCTGGCAAGACGGCTGTCATCAAAACCGATGACGGCGATATGGGCTGGTTCGCCGGCTACGACCCAAACGTCGGCAATTTAAGTGCAGCGGTCATGATGGAAGATGAGGAAGACGCAGCGGCTATCGCGGGCGCATTGTTCAGCGATGACTAAACAGGGAGAGGTAGACATGAAAAGCTTTGCGACGCATGACGAACAGCTCGCGATCTTAAAAAGCCGCGGACTCGTCATCGAAGACGAAGCGGTCGCAAGACGCGTGCTGTCGCGTGACAATTATTACGCGCTCATCGACGGTTATAAGGAGCCATTCCTTGAGCGTGATGAAACCAAAAATCCGTACGGTGAAGAACTGTATGAAGCTGGCACGACGTTCAATCATATTCTCGCGCTGTACCAATTCGACCGCAAGTTGCGCTTGTTATTGCTCGGGGAATTATTGAAATTCGAGCGCAGCATTAAATCCAAGCTCGCGTACCGGTTTTCCGAACGCTTCCAAGAAGTCGACAGCTTTCTCGACAGCGCGAATTACAGCCCAGATGAAATTCATTTCCATGAACGCGACCGTATCACCGCGACGCTCAACAACCTGATCGAAAGCCATCGGAAGCGCCACCGCGTGCGCTATCCGGAGCTCCGCGAGTTCTACGAAAAGCATAAGAACTTGCCGCTATGGGTGCTGGTCAATTTCCTGTCGCTCGGCCAGATAACCAATTTCTATACGGTCATCGATCAAGACTTGCGTACGCGCATCGCGCAGGATTTCGCAGAGGATGCAGGAGAACAGGGCATCAAACTGAGCGCAGCGGAACTCGACGAAATCCTGTCGATCGCGTTCCCGTTTCGCAACAAGGCGGCGCACGAAGAAGTGCTGTATTCGTTCAGGTTAAGATCTCCGCTTGAACTCAAGCAGCTCGAAGCGCAGCTGCATCAGGAAAAAGGCCATATCACACGCGGCACGACGGCTTCGCTCATCAAATTGTTGAAAGTGGTGTCGCCGCCGGATGAGTATGAAGTGTTCACTCGGGAACTGTTGGAATTGATCCGTGAGTTGGAAGAAGTATTGCCGGAAAGGCCGTATGTATGGGTTATGACAGATGCGGGGTTCCGCAAATAGAAAAAGGCCTGGTCCGCGGACCAGGCCTTTTTTATATTAGAGGCTTTGCGATTTTTGGTAGCTGCGTATGCTGCGTTCGATCGCTGGACGCGTAATCGAGAACACTGCACAGCCAAGCGCAACCAGTACGATCACGGCGCCGACCCAAGCAGTGCTAGTGACGGAGCCGGTTTGCGTCAAGGTGAGACCGCCGACTGCAGATCCGAGCGCGATGCCGACTTGCAGCGCCGAGTTATTGAAGCTCTGCTGGATGTCGGATGTGGCCGGGTCGGTTTCGATCAAATAGCTTTGCTGCGGCGGGGCAAGTGCCCAGCTGAGCGCCGCCCAAATGACCATCACCGGCAAGAAGATGACGAGCGAGAACGTCGTGAACGGAAGGACGAACAAGCTGACGGCGAACGCCGAGATGACGATCAAAATGCTTTTCTTTGAACCGATCGAATCGGACATGGTGCCACCGATCGCACCGCCGCTCACTGCCGCGATGCCGAAAATCAAATAACAGGCGCTGACCCAGAATGGGCTGAGTTGCATGGTCGTTTCCAAAAACGGTGTGAAGTACGCATAAACGGTGTAATGCCCAGCGAGCATGAACAGCGTCGCGAGGTGGGCGGTGCCGATTTTCGCACTCGCGACCGCTTTTAATTGCTGCTTAAGCGGAATCGCCGTGCCTCCAGGAATCGGCTGGATGTAAAGCGCAATCAAGGCCATCGAACCGAGCGAAAGGGCTGCGATCGCAAGGAAAATGACGCGCCAGCCGAATGCATCGGCAATCAAAATGCCAAGCGGAACGCCGAGCACGAGCGACGAGCTGATCCCCATAAAGATCAGGCCGATCGCTTTCGCGCGGTAAGGCGGCTCAACGATTTTCGCGGCAATCGTGAGTGACAAGACAACGATGAGCGCCGTACTCGCCGCGGTAATGACGCGCGCGATGACCATCCACGTAAAGTCTGGGCTGAAGAAAGTCATGATGTTCCCGAGGAAAAAGATGAACATGGAAATCAAATAGACTTTCTTGCGCTCAAAACGACTCGTCGCAATGAGCAACACCGGTCCGGCGATTGCGTAAATCAAGGCGAATAAGGTGATCAACTGGCCGGCAGCGCTCACCGACACATCGAACTCTTCAGCAATGGTCGGCAAGATGCCGCCGACAATCAGTTCGACAAGCCCAACAGCTACCGTGGCCAAGGCTAAAATATAAACTTTCAAATTCATAACATACGCTTCCTTTCTCATTAAAAAATTCCATACAGTCAACTGATTCTTTTCAGAAAATAAAAAAATCCTGATTACAGAAAACGAAAAGATCGCTTTCTGTAATCAGGATTTTTCGGTTCCTGGTAGAGACCCTTAAGCCGTATTCTTAAGGTTATACAGATAGATTATGGGGGTTATTCACTTTGAACAGCTTACTATATAAACAGGGTTTATGCAAGAGAATATACAATAGACGTCAGACCTCTAGTGGAGAAATGAAACTTAATTTTAATTGAGCCGTAGAATAGACTACCGCAACCAAATCGGTCCACACGAAAGGAATGAGTTGATGAAGACGATCGGATATACGTTTCTCATGCTGGGCCTTGTTTTCTCTATCCTCAGCTTTACGGGCGACCAGCCGCCGGCACTCGGCCTGATTTTTATATCGGTCGGCATCACCTATTTCTTTATGGAAGACGAGGACGAACAAGAGGAAAAGGACGAAAGCAATTCTTAAGATTTTCCACTATTTCCAACCAATAGCTAGTCACTTTCAGCGAAAGCCTGTATCGTAGATGATAACAAATCTACCGGTACTGGCTTTTTTCATTTCAAAACGGATAGGGGAATACAGATGAACATACTCGTAGTCGAAGACGACCGGACGATCGCTTCCGGCCTGACATATTCGCTCGAACAAGAAGGCTTCACCACGGTGTTGTGCCACACGGCAAAAGATGCCACCGCAGCAATCGAAGGGCAGCTCTCTACAATCGATCTATGCCTCTTCGATCTGTCCTTGCCGGATGGCAGCGGCTATGACTTATGTGCGCTCGTGAAAAAGAAAAGCGACATCCCGGTCATTTTCCTGACGGCGTTCGACGATGAAGTGAACGTCGTCATGGGGCTCGATATGGGTGCGGATGATTACATCACCAAGCCGTTCCGCGTGCGTGAACTCCTGTCGCGCATCAATTCCGTTCTGCGCCGCTACCAGCGCAATGCACAGCCGAAAACGGTCGTTGAACTCGGCGATGTTCAGATCAACACTTCTGACGGCAAAGTCCATAAAGCGGGCAATGAAGTTCTCTTGACTGCGCTGGAATACCGCTTGCTGCTCATTTTTGCGAATCACTTAGGCCAAGTGCTGACGCGGGCGCAATTGCTCGATCGCATCTGGGACGTCGGCGGCGATTTCGTCAACGACAATACGCTGACGGTCTACATCAAGCGGCTGCGTGAAAAATTGGAAGACGATGCCGCGCGCCCAGAACTCATCAAAACAGTCCGCGGCATGGGCTATAAGGCGGGTGAGTAGGGATGTTCCGCAATCGTGAAATCCGCTGGCTGCTAGTTGTACTTATCACAATCAGCACACTTGGCACGTTTCTCTCAGCTATCTTTGTTTCCTATACAGCCGCGTGGTTCGCGCTCGGCGTATCGCTACTGCTGAGCGCAACAGCACTCGTTTTCACTTGGTGGCGCTATAGGGAAATCGAGCGCTTATCGGGTTTCCTCCAGCAAATCAGCAGCGGCGATTTCCAGCTCGATGTGCGCGACAACCGCGAAGGCGAGTTGAGCCTCTTAAAAACGCAAATCTACAAAGTGACGAAAATGCTGTCGGAACACGGCGCGCTTCTGACTGAAGACAAAGGCAAGCTGACGAACGCCATTTCGGACATTTCCCATCAATTAAAAACGCCGCTCACCTCGATGATGGTCATGGCGGATCTGTTGCGTGACAGCCAGTTGGATGACGCGAAGCGTAGCGAGTTTATTCGCAATCTCCATACACAGCTTGAGCGCATGGACTGGCTCGTGGCGTCATTACTCAAATTGTCGAAAATCGATGCCGGCACGATTCATTTCAAACAAGACCGCATCCCGGTATCCATGCTCATCGAAAAAGCGGTCGAACCGCTGCTCATCCCGATGGATATTAAAATGCAGGAACTTGAGATTGAAGGCGATCAGGACGCAGCGTTTACAGGCGACCTCAACTGGACGACAGAAGCACTCATCAATATTTTGAAAAACTGCGTCGAACATACCGGAGAAGAAGGCAAGCTCACCATCCGTTACAGCGAAAATGCGCTGTACACCGACATCCGCATCGAAGACAACGGCAGCGGCATTTCCAGAAAAGATTTGCCGTATATCTTCAAACGCTTCTACAAAGGCGAAAATGCCGGCGACGACTCGGTCGGCATCGGCCTCGCCATGGCTTATAGCATCATCACCAGCCAAAGCGGCGATATCGAAGTCGCAAGCACACCAAATGAAGGCACCCGCTTCCATATCAAATTCTACAAGCAGGTGATCTAGCGCCTGCTTTTTTCTGTGGAATGAAAAAACAGAAACTCCGCATCCGTGGAATTTCTGCTCAACTTTTTCAATTTAAATTAACGGTTATCCGGACGTGCTATTAAACCACCAGACGACCAGTGCCAAACTGACAACGCCCCAAGCAGTAACACTCCATACCCACCAAATCATGTGCTTGGTATCTCTTGAAGCTGCCTCGCTGTCCGGGTTTGCTTTAACATGCGCGAGCTTCGTCTCCATTCGTTTTTTCATCAAAAGGAATACAAGTAATCCGATAAGGATGAAACCGATCATGAACCACAATAAGAAATCCACGTTTTACCCCTCCTCTATTTTGGTGATTTGTTTCACTCTAAACCAGTGCAAACAAATTGAGTCGAATAGGAGTTTTGATAATTAAATTGTAACATGAAATCAATATCTGGAAATTGCCTTCCACTTCAAGTGAACTAGAACAGATTCTTATCTAATTTTCCTTAAGTGACTAGATTGTCACTTGAAAGTCACCGGGCAGTCATTAACCCTCTCTATACTAAAGTTATGTAAGACGGTTTGAAGTTGGTGAAAGAACATCTTATTTAATTTAAGTGAATTTATTTTACACCTAACTTAGTTGCATAGCAGATTCAAAGAGAGTAGTGGAGCGGTATAGAATCGTCTCAGGCATATTTTTAATTGCAAGGTTCAAAGAGATATGGAGCAAAACGGCGCAGACTCCTTGGGGATTAGCGAAGTGCTGAAATCCATTCGGGCGCTAGTCCGAATTAGTTCAGCGCAAGCCCCCAGGAAAGCAAGCCGTTTTGCGGAATATCGTTTGCAATGAAATTCCCAAAATATATTCAATTTATTCATAAACAGTAACCAAACGGAGGGTACACTCATGACAATCATGGAAGTAAAAAACTTATCAAAAGTATACGGCAAGGATGAAATGGCGGTCAAAGCACTCGACGACGTATCATTCAGCGTCAACAAAGGCGAATTCATCTGCATCATCGGGCCATCGGGTTCCGGCAAATCTACTTTGCTTCACTTGCTCGGCGGCGTCGACCGCCCGACCAGCGGCAACGTGTCGATCGATGGCACGGATATCTACAAGCTCGACGAAACGCAGCTGGCGATTTTCCGCCGCCGCCAAATCGGCTTGATCTATCAGTTCTACAACTTGATCCCGATCTTGACGGTTGAAGAAAACATCACCTTGCCGATGCTGCTCGACGAACAACGCGTCGACAAACATCAATTCCGCAAGATATCCGAGGCGCTCGGGATCGACCAACGCCTTAACCATTTGCCGAACCAATTATCCGGCGGCCAGCAACAGCGCGTCTCGATCGGCCGCGCGCTCGTCAGCAACCCGGCGATCATGCTTGCAGATGAGCCGACCGGAAACTTGGATAGCAAAAACAGCGAGGAAATCATGGAGCTCCTCAAAATGTTCAACAAAACCTTCAAGCAGACTTTGATCGTTATCACGCACGATGAGCGCATCGCCTTGCAAGCCGATCGCGTCATTTCCATCGAAGACGGCAAGATCGCCAAAGACGAGGTCATCCGCTCATGAATATCGTCAATAAAGTCACCGTCCGCCACTTGAAGGAAAACAAACGGCGCTCGCTTGTTACCATTATCGGCGCTATCATTTCCGTCGCCATGATCACCGCGGTCGCAACGCTCGGCGTGTCGTTTCTCGACTTGTTGATTCGTGAAGACATCGAACAAAATGGCGAATGGCATGTCCAATATCAAGAAGCGACTGTCGAGCAGCTCCAAGCGATTGAGCAAGACGGCAATACCGAACAGCTCATCGTCACGAGCGACGGCTTTGCCGATTTTGAGAGCGCCAAGACCGATTCCAAGCGCTATCTCTATTTTCGCAATTTCGAAGCACAGGGAATGGAACATTTCCCGCTTGCGCTCACAGAAGGGCGCTTGCCTGAAAACGCCAATGAAGTCGTTATCTCGGAAACTTTAAACACCAATTCCGATGAAACGTACCAAGTCGGCGACACTTTGACCGCGGGCATTGGCGAACGCATGCACAGCTTGGAAAACCGCAAGCTGTCAGAGTTCGATGCCATGCAATTCGGTGAAGGCGATACGTTCAATGAAGAACTGGTTAATGTAGAAGAGCAAACCTTCGACATCGTCGGCATCATCGAGCAGCCGGGCTGGGAAGTGTCTTGGCTGCCGGTTGTGAGTGTCGTCGGGTTTACCGACACCAACACTGCCGCAGCGGATGACACGTTTGACGGCTACGTCGTCGCTTCAAAAATCAACAACGACGTATTCGATGACGCCAAGGCGTTTGCCGAAGCACAAGGCATTCCGTCGGTTGATTTCAACTCAGATCTTCTGCGCTTATACGGCGCAACGCAAAACGATAATTTGCGGACGACCTTGTTCTCGCTCGCCGGCATCATGATGGGCATTGTTGTCATCGGCTCGGTGGCACTCATCTATAATGCATTCGCCATCAGCGTCTCGGAACGCGCGCGTCATCTCGGCATGCTCGCAAGCGTCGGGGCGACGAAACGCCAGAAACGCAACTCGGTGTTTTTCGAAGGGGCCATCATCGGCGCCATAAGCATCCCACTCGGCATACTCGCAGGGCTTGGCGGCATTTGGGTGACCTTCCAGTTCGTTAACACCTTCTTGCAAGGCGCGCTCAATGTCGAGCAGCAGCTAGAAGTCGTCGTCACGCCAATGATGCTGGTCGTTGCGATCGGCGTCTCGGCACTGACGATTTTGATCTCGACATACATCCCTGCTCAAAAAGCGTCGAAGATTTCCGCGATCGATGCCATCCGCCAAACGCAAGACATCAAACTGACCGGGAAAGCCGTCAAGACCTCAAAATGGGTGCGCAAGCTGTTTGGCTTAGAAGCAGAGATCGGCTTGAAAAACTTGAAGCGCAACCGCAAGCGCTATTTGGCAACGGTGTTTTCACTAGTCATTTCAATCGTCTTATTCTTGTCGGTGACTTATTTCACCAATAACTTAAAAACCTCGCTCGAAATGACGCAAAGCGAGCTGCGCTACGATATCCAATTGTACGGCGGTGAACTGAACGAACAGAGTCTCGCACAATACGCAAACCTTTCGGACGTCACCGAAGCCGGCTTAATGCGCCAAGCAGGAGGCGAAGCGCACATCCCGCAAGACCGTTTGCCGGAAGCATTGCTCGAAGAAATCGAACGGGGCGAAACGGAGCTCGTGGACGACCGCTATCGTTATTACGTGTCGGTGTATGCGATGGACAGTGAAAACTTTGCGCAATACGCAGAACAAATCGGCGTCGATCCAGCCGATTTCGGCCAGGAAACGCCGCGTGCCATTCTGATTGATGAAGTGGTCTATCAAGACGGCCAGTCCGGCAAACTGAAAGAAACGGAGACTGTCAAAATAGAGGAAGGCGAGACCTTAGAACTTCTCGGCAGTTCCATCAATGAAATGGGCGAGGAAATCGAACCGGAAGTGCTCGCCAATGTTGAAATCGCCGCAAGGACGAACGAAGCGCCAGCCGGTGTCTCGACTTCCTATCTCGGCAATTTGGATTTGATCGTGCCGATGGATGCGCTCGATGAACTCGGCTTTATTGCTGGCGACACCTATCCGTCCATCACGCTTGCATCGAGCGACCCGATGAAAACGGAAGCCGAGATTCTGGAAATCAATGAAGCGGGCATCGACATCTCGAATGTCTTCCAGCGGCGCCAACAGCAAGAACAACTCGTCTTGCTTATGCAAGTGTTCACGTACGGGTTCATCACCTTGATCTCGCTCATTTCCATCGCGAATATCTTCAACACCATCTCGACAAGCATTCAACTCAGAAAACGGGAATTCGCCATGCTGCGCTCGGTTGGCATGACACCAAAAGGCTTCAATAAAATGATCCGCTACGAAAGCCTGTTCTACGGTGTCAAAGCTTTGGCATACGGCTTGCCGATCAGTTTCGCGGCGATGGTTGCCATGCATTTCGCACTCGGCCAGACCTTTGATTACGGATTCATCGTCCCGTGGGGCAGTGTCGCCTTCGTCATCGTCGTGATCTTCTTGATTGTCGGCGCGGCAATGCTTTACTCGATTGCCAAAATCAAGAATGACAATATTATTGAAAGCTTAAAACAGGAAAATGCATAAAGAAAACGCGCTCAGCCGATTGGCGGAGCGCGTTTTTATATAGAGGTTCAAATTCTACGAACGGCATCTTTCTTGCGGAAGATCTCCATCAGCAATAACACCAAGCCGATAATAAACGTGCTAGGGTACAGGATGGCGAGCATCGCCACTGCAGCCCAACCACTTCGCTGGTAATGAGCATAGCCCATACTGACGAGCCAAGAGAATAAGGGGCAAATGACAAACATTGTCGTGATGCCCCAAATGACGTATTTGCCTTTGCGGGAATAGCCCTTACTGAGCTGGTAGGCGAGAAGCAGTGAGACGAGCAAGATGCCACTGGCTGCAATGTATTCCATATCGAATAGCCTCCTTCTGGTGGGTGCCAATCTAAGGTGAGCGTCTGTTTAAGTGGTTTCATTTTAACACAAATTCCCAATTGTTGAAGTTCTGCTTGAACATCATTCAGCTAACTTAGTGGAAAGGTTTCCAGGTATTCCCTGAGGGTAACAGGGGAGTAGAGCTAGGAGGAGAAAAAATGAATAACCGATTGAAAAATGCTTTATGGGTGATACCCACTTATGGCGTAGTCGCCTTTATTATGGGTTACATCATAGAAGGAAGGCCGGTTTGGAATCTGGTGCTCAGTTCCGTCATTGCTGGATTTCTTATTTCTGTATTTATTTGGCCGCGCATGGAGAAGAAGCGGCTAGAAAAAGAAAAGAAGGCACAAACCAGCTTGGAGGATAACTGAAATGACTAACTATGCAGTAAAGGCCATTTCATGGGCAGTGGCATATGCCGCCGTTGCGTTTGCAGTGAGCTACATATTTGGAAGCGAGCCAGATTGGTTCTTCTTTATCGGCTCTTTAGTTGCTGGATTCATTCTATTCGGTGTGCTGCGCCCAATCGTCCAGAATAAGCGGCGCAAGAAACAGCAGCGGGCAGGTGAACGCATATGAGCTGGCCGGAGATGAAGAAACATCTTACAGAACCAATCATTTCGAAGGAGAAAGACCCGCTGATATTTTTCCCTTTAGTCTTTTTCGCTGCCTGGATCGGAACAGCAGTCTACCGAAGAAGCGGCATCTCATATCTCGAATACATACTATGGATGATTCCAGTAGCAATCGTTGTTTCTATCTTGTATATTTTATTGGTTGTCTGGATTAAAAAAAGACGAGCGAAAAACAAAAAATAAATCATCTAAGAAACGCCGATCTCCAATAGATCGGCGTTTTTCTTATGCGTTCAAACGCTGCAGACGAGCTTATCCCCCGATTAAATTAATTTATTCCGTAAGCCAAAACCCTATTCTCCAAATGAGCAGTAAGTGCTATTATATGTAAGATATTCCAAATTGAGAGGGAGTAAATGATGAACCAGAAACAGATTCAATCCAGCAGAGAGACCGTGTATTTTATAATCAGCCTGATCTTCAGCATTCTTATTTATATTTTGGCAGCTGTCTCCATTATCGGTATCGGCATCGCCTTGACGGTGTTTGCGATTCTTTTGTTCGCAAATGTCGTCATGCTCGGCACGATTCGCGGCAACGGCGTGCGCATCCACGAGCGTCAATTCCCAGATGTCTATGAACGCGTGCAAACTTTAGCTGCGCAAATGGAATTAAAGAAAGTACCGGACGTCTTTGTCATCCAATCCGAAGGGGCACTTAACGCGTTTGCCACACGCTTCTTCGGCCGCGACATGGTCGTGTTGTATTCGGAAGTGTTTGAACTGGCGCGCGAGCAAGGCCAAGACGAACTCGATTTCATCATCGCCCACGAACTGGCTCACGTAAAACGCCGCCACGTTTGGAAAAATCTATTGATCCTACCGGCTGGGTTCATCCCGTTCCTCAGTACCGCATACAGCCGTTCATGTGAATACACGTGCGACCGCCACGCCGCGTACACCATTCAAAACGCCACAGCCGCAAAACGCGCATTGACGCTGCTTGGCATCGGCAAGAAAACCTACGCAGAAGTGAACGAAGACGCGTACCGCGAACAAATCCACACCGAGTCGAATGCATTTGTGTGGCTTGCCGAAGTATTGTCGACGCACCCGCGTTTGCCGAAGCGTATCCAGTCCATCGAGCGCTTCCATGACGGTGATGTGAAATACTACGAGCCGAACAATGGCAAAATTGCTCTGGGTGCAACATTGCTCATTGCGGGAGTCACCGCAGGCTATATCGGCCTCATCGCGTTAACGACAGCCGGCACCATAGCCTTCGCAAGCTTCATGCAATTTTCAGAAGCAAGCTTCGCCGACGGGTTTTCAGTCGACGGTGAAACGCCGCTCATGGTCGCAGCCTCAGATGGCGATGTTGCTGAAGTGGAAGCCCAACTCGCAAACGGCGCAGACATCGATGCCCGCAACGGCGGGAATGAAGACGCCTTGATGTACGCGATGTATTCAGGCGATACGGACGTTGTCACCACGCTGCTCGAAGCAGGAGCGGACCCGAACACGACCGATGACTTTGGAACGGTTCTCGCGACAGCCGTCGCTTATGGGGATTACGAAAGCGCTAAAATTCTCGTCGAAAACGGCGCCGACCCAGCACTCGAAGGTCCAGATGGCTTGAGCGCCATGGATGAAATCGGCGCAAGTTCCGAAGAAGAGTTCATGGAAATGCTGGAACAAGGCTATTAATAGATCTCAAAAACAAGCGTCGATCGCTAACAGATCGACGCTTGTTTCATTTCTACGCTGCCATCATCCCCATCGACATGATCGATGCCCCATTCGCAATTTCCTCCATTTTCCCACTCTACTTCATAACGGCCCCATTTGTATTCAATGGATAAGACCGCTGCGTCTCCGAACGGATTTGTATGAAGCTCTTCGATGATTGTGATGGCTTCGGATTCACTAATCTGCGGTTCTTGCATACAGCCGAATAATAGAGAGCTTAAGAACAATACGAGCAAACTCAAGCGCTTCATCACTTCACCCCTTCGGCAGATAGACGGAATTGAGCCCACAAAAGTTACTGGAATTTCGGCTGAATATGTTATGTGTCTGCAATAGGCGGGTAGGCAGGGAGTAACACCCATTTATTTGGCAACTAGGAACAGCTTGGTGAATGGAAGCAAATGTCCCGGATAGTTAGCACGGAGGAATAAACCTCGAAATCCTTACTAGAGAGGAATGGTTGAAATGAAAAAATTCGCAGCAATCATCTTCGCAAGCGGACTGGCATTGTCCGCATGTTCAGGCGACAGCGAACCGGAAACAGAACCGCTCGAAGAAAACGACGGCGCCGATGATACGATGACCGACACGGATGATGGTGAAGAGGAAGAGGATTAATAGAGTTCAAATATGAATAAAAGACATTCAAAAAGCTCGCAGCAAATGCGAGCTTTTTAGCGTTTTCTATCCATCATTTCTTTCAAGCGCTTTGCAGAATCAGTGAAGACTTCCTCATCTGCCCGGTTTCCTGTAGACAAGATCCAGACAATCTCGAGTTGGTCCTGTTTTACTCCAGTTAACCGATAAACGACTCGCAATCCGGCCTGTTTGAATTTCAATTCGCGGCAACCCGTTAACACGCTGCCGCGTTTATTAGAGAGAGGCTTGCCGATTTCATCTGCGCGAAATCTTAGTTTGGCTAGGCCTTTGTCAACCAGGTTGCGGCTGCTTCCGTCCAATTTACTGTATTCTTTCTGTGCTTTTGGATGAAAGTTTAAGACAAACTTGTCCTCGCTCATATCACTCGAACAACTCGTCATCGGAAATGTCATCTGGGTCGATTGCCATGATTCGTGCGTAGCTCTCTTCTCCAACAGCCTCCCGAAGCGGAATCGTTTGTTCAGGATGTGCCTCAGCTTCAGCTGCTCTTCTTGCGATCTCTTCATACCAATTCAGTTCGCGGTACGTTTCTAACTCTTGGTACATTTTTTCGTATTGCGCATAGTCTAAAATAACGGAATCGATTGTATTATTGGCAGAAATGAACTGGGGTTCTTTTTTAGCTGCAGCCCGTATGTGAGCCAATTGTTTTGCCGCCTTTGAAGCAGAAGTAATCTGATCTACGTTAAATTGCGGTTTTTTGGGAGTGTCGGTAGCCATAGGGTTCAACTCCTTTGCATTTGCTTCAATTATAGCAAGCTCAATGTACATTTGACAGTAAAATATACCGCTATTTTTTACGTTAAATATGCCGGTGTATTAATTATGAAGTTAACCAACTACAGTGGAAATGAAACTGCGGTTTCTTAGTCAGAAGTTGTCATGTCGCCTTGTGAAAAGCCAATCTTGTTGGTAAAATTAGGCACAGCATAATAATAATAGTATTAAAATATCAATTGATTAGCCTCTAAAGTCAACAGAAGCTGAGACATTAGAATAATGAAACGAGGTGTTCATCTTGGAAACTATCACTCCTACAGACAAAGCAAAAAACTTCTTCGAGTATATGCTCGCCTTAAACAATTTGGTGGGGAAAGTTATTCGTGATTACTCGGAATATGAGAAGAATTGGAACCTGGATGATATGAAGCTATTGGAAGGCTGCTTCGTATTTGACGAATGCCATAATGAAGAAAACTTAATGGAGATCCACAGGCCGACAATTACTGAGAAAGACACGACACCTCCAGCGCCTCACGCCATATTTAAAGACTGGCTGAGCTTTGATCCGAAAAAGGAAAATCAAAAGCCTTCTTATGTAGTCGGGAAACAGGTCGAGACAGTGAATGGTGAGAAAAAAGAAGAACTGTTTATCGATGACAAAAAGCGCATGCACGCTTATGGGACTTGGACAGCCCAGTGGAAAGAATGGGCTGAGAAGTTAAAAGAGAAAAAACGCATTCTAGAAAAATACGAAGAGTTTTTTGATCTCATCACTCAGCTTGAAAAAGAAGGGGAGTCTTTGGAGTTCATTTATGGCAAAGGCCTCTTTACTTGGAAACACCCAGACCCGAAAATCGGGACGATTCGATCGCCACTATTGACGAGCAAAGTGGAGCTGGATTTGGACTCTGTAAAAGGGATTATTTCTGTGAAACTCGTCGATCAAGCGGTTGCTGTGGAGAGAGAAATCTTCTCCGGAATCTCCATTCCGAATGTCCAAACGATTAATGACCTATGGAGAGATGTCCAAACACGTGAGATTACTGAGGATATGAATGACTTCTTCACGCAATTCATTCAAACCTTTGATGCTAATGGAAGATTCATCGACGGCCAAACAGCTAAGACACCAATGGAACATCCATCTGTTTATACTCATCACATGCTCTCACTGAGAACAAAAAATGCGCGAGTGCTACGGGACGACTTAACCCAAATCATTGACGGCATTGGCAATGATGAACTGGAACTATCGGATACAGTCACTTCCATTATCGGCGAACGAGTTGAAAATGCTCCTGAAAAAAACTCGACAGTAGAAACTGATGGAGGAAACAATTTTGAAGACGATATCCTCTATTTTCCGCTGGAATCCAATGAACAACAAAAGGCCATCATCAAGCGCATTTCGCATCACCAAGGCGTAACTGTACAAGGGCCTCCTGGAACTGGGAAGACCCACACCATTGCAAACTTGGTTTCCCACTTTTTATCTGAAGGCAAAAAGATCCTTATCACCAGCCAAAAAGAAAGCCCGTTGAAAGTATTGAAAAACAAAATCCCTCAAGAAATCAGGGATTTATGCGTACCGGTACTTGGTGGGGGGCGTGAATCGCTGCAGGAAATCGAGCAATCGATCCGTGTCATCGGCGAGAAATTGGGCGAACTTGATGTCGATAGGCTAGAAAAGGAAATCGCACGCGACAAGGATGCCTTAAAACAAAGCAGACGTGACGAAGCGACATTGAAAAATCAATTGAAAGTATACACCGAAAAAGAAGGCACCATTCTCCAATACAAAGGAGAAAAACTATTCAAATATGACGTGGCAAAGCGTCTAGCCGAATCGGAGATTGATTACAGCTGGATCCAGGATGAGTTGACGATGGACCAGACCTTCCCGTTAAACAAAGTCGACTTCACCGAATTATGGACATTGAAAAAAGAGTTGGCAAAAGAAGACTTGCCGCTGCATAAACAACTGCTTCCTCAAGTCGGGTCTGACATCCAAAACAGTTCGTCTTTCACCTCTTTCCTAGAGGCAGAAAAACAATTAGAACATGCAAATGAACAAGGCAAGGCAATCCTTGAGAAATACAAATATCCGCTAGAGGAAAATGAACTCAAGATCCTCCAAAAAGAACTCGATGAAATCATTGGAATGTCTGCCATTACAGAAAATGGCCCTTTCCGTTTGATTTTGGATGATGTTAAAGCAGGTGGCCCTCGAGAAGCAAGATGGCGTGAGCTCATAGAGAAACTATCCGGAGCCAATGAAAGATTATTCGCTTCTTATAATAAACTCGTTGCATACCAAGTGAAGTTGCCAAACAAGAGTACGGAAGAATTGAAAGCGGATGTTGCCATTGCGAGAGAACCGCTTGAAAACGGCAAAAAGCCGAACTTTCTGTTCTTTTTGACCAAAGGTAAGCAAACGAAATACTTGTTTGAAGACCCTGTATTAAACGATGCTTCCATCAAAACGCTCGGCGACATCGAAGTGCTGGAAATGCATTTGGAGTATGAATGGGTGAAGAAAGAAGCCGCGCGCTTGTTGAATGCCAATATGGAAGAAATCGGCCATACGCCAATCGACGTCGAAGAAAGACGCTTCCCGCATCTATTGGAAGAACGCTTGAATGAATTACAGCTGATCATGAAAACCGCCGATTCGATCAAAGCATTAAAATCCAAGCTGACGCACTACAACCTATACAAGATCGACCTCTATTCAATTGACGAGTGCCAGCAATTAAGAAAAGACTTGGATCTCGTCACCAAACGGGTTGAGTACTTGAAATGGGAAGAACAGTACAAGCAGGATCTGGGCAAACTGCAGGCCTTGAGTGCGCAAACGGATATACATCCAGTCATGCAGGAATTCAAGGAAGCTTATATCAATAGAGATACGGCGAAATGGGACGGGCTGTTGATGCAGCTGGAGCAATTACAGTTGAACAAGGCGAAAGCTATACGTTTCTATGAATTGCTCAACCAATTCGGTGAGACTTTGCCGCTGACAGCGAAACTGTATGAGCTGTCTGTTGAGTCGGACGTCCAGAAACCGGAAAGCTATTTGGAAGCGTTCGAGCTGAAAAAATTGCAATCTTGGCTTGATGAAACGAAAGACATGAACATCACGCTGTTGAAAAAGCAGCTGGAAGAAGAACATAAAGAACAGAAGCGCTTGGTCCGCTCCATCGTCAGTGCGTCAACTTGGAAAAACCAAGTACAACGGATCACCGAAGAAGAAAAACGGGCTTTGTCTGCATGGAAAACCTATATTAAACGTTTCGGTAAAGGCAGCGGTAAATCCGCCAAGCGCAACTTGCAAGGCGCAAGAGAAGAAATGAAAACTGCTCAAAGCGCCATTCCTGTGTGGATTATGCCGATCAACCAAGTGCTGGAGAACTTCCCGGTGACCAACGAGAAGTTCGACGTCATCATTTTCGATGAAAGCAGCCAATGTGATTTGTTCGCAGTCAATGTGCTGCTTCGCGGCAAGAAAGTGGTCGTCGTCGGAGACGATGAACAAATCAGCCCGCAATCAATCGGCACGAAGCAAGACGACGTCTACGAATTGGTCCGCCGCCACTTGAAAGGCATACCGAACGCCGATTTGTTTGACGGCAACCTGTCGCTTTACGAAATCGCCGAGCAGACATTCCCGAAAGAAGGGAAGCTGATGCTGCGCGAGCATTTCCGCTGCGTGCCGGAAATTATCCAGTTCTCGAACGACATGAGTTATGGCGGCGAAATGATTCCATTGCGTCTGCCGCTCGATGAAGAGAAAATCGATCCGCCAGTTACAGCCATCAAAGTGAATGACGGAGTAATCGGCGAACAGCGAGACATTAACGAAGCGGAAATCGACGCCATCGTCGCCGATATGGCAGAGATGGTGGAGGATCCGAAATTGAAAGGCCAAACTTTTGGTGTGATCACCCTCCTCGGAAACCAGCAACACAAACTGCTGGAAACAAGAATTCGCCAAGAAATCGGCGATCGAGAATTCGTGGAGCGCAAGATTATTTGCGGAAATCCGTATACATTGCAAGGGGACGAACGCGACATCATCTTCCTATCCATGGTCACAGCACCGAACCGGAGATTTATGGCCTTGACGAAAACCTCGGACAAGCAACGCTTCAACGTCGCCGCAAGCCGTGCGAAAAACCAGATGCGCTTGTACCATTCAGTGGACCTTGAAGACCTCAACACAGAAGACTTGCGCTACCGATTGTTGAGTTATTGCATGAACCCGACTCGCTTAAATGAGCAAGTAGCGAATCTAGAAGAGCAATGCGACTCGCCATTTGAAGTCGATGTTCTACGCATGCTTCTAGCACGAGGCTATAAAGTCACGCCGCAAATCAAAGTCGGTCAGTACCGAATCGACCTCGTCGTCGAAGGTCTACGCGACCGCTTGGCCGTCGAATGCGACGGAGAGAAATGGCACGGCCCAGAGAAGTTTGAAGAAGACATGAGACGCCAAGAATCCTTGGAGCGGGCAGGCTGGAAATTCTGGCGTGTACGCGGACGCGAGTTTTACTTTGATAAAGTGAAAGCGTTGGAGAGTCTGTGGGTTCAATTGGATGAGTTGGGGATAGAACCTATAAAAGATCAACAAATGACTAGTTAATATGAATATTAAAGAAGCCTTTTATGAACTTAAAAGGCTTCTTTTTTATATCCAAAACAGTTTTAACCACAATAAATGAACATAAAAGCATACGTTAAAACCACGAAAACGGTTATAAAGGCTATTTTAAATGAAAATATATGGAACTTAATTGGTTATTAAAACGTAAAAAGATTAAAGGTTTTAAATAAAACTACAAAGGGGGAATAAAAATGCTAGAAGCGATTTATGAGGGGAGAAATTTTAATCTTTCATCACACTTAAGTTCACAGGAATCAGTGAAACAAGAAGTCCAAAGGTTGAAGAAAGCAGCGGAAAAAGGGGCTTTTACGTGTCCGTATTGTGATGGTGTATTAAGGTTAAAAGCTGGTGAGGTAAAAGAAAAGCACTTCTTCCATCTAAATAACTCCTGTGTCATTTCAGAAGCAAGCGAAGTGTATCAACAGCAAACAAAAAGAGAAACGAAAAGCCATTCCGTTATGAAAGAAATCATCTATGACGAGCTGAAAACACAGGAAAAAATTAACGACAACTTACATGTAGAATATGGCTACGTTGATAAAGCAGAAGAGAAGTGGAAATACTATCCTGACATTATTGTAAACAATAAGAAAGCTGAACTCGCCATTACGATTTTGACGGATGTAACAGCAAATAAAGATTCGAATCTGGTGCGAAAAATAAAAAAGAGAAATGAATATTTCAAATCGAAAAACCTAAAGCCAATATGGTTTGTAGAAGAAACAGAACAATCTATTGATCTAGCGCATCGGGTAGTCCATTTGTGGGAAGCAGAATTAGATATTGCGATTAGGATGGAAGAAGACATCGAATGGGAATCTGCCATAAAGCAACTGGAACTCAACAATAATCTTTTTGACATTTTTGATTATCATCATCAAAGTCTCCCAACTACATTAGATGTTTTTAGTCTTTACTACGTAAAATCTACAGAAACAAACATTACGTTTACAGTGCAGCGTTTTATAAAAGATCAATTAAGCCATCCATACCGAGCATTTGCGCTGAACCATCCATATGAAATTAAAATGGCTACTGCTTTATGGACAGAAGACTCAATGCAATTAAGTGATCCAATCGTAGAAGAACAGCAAAGAGAAGTTTTTGTCAAAGAAGCTCTCGAACGAGATGAACAGTACATGGTTAATGATGAAGAAGAACTTACGACTAGTAGTCAACCTGAAAATAATCCGCAGACTACTGGAAAAGTCTATGAGGATCATGACATTGAAGAGATTTTAAGTGAATACATGAAAGAAGTCGAAGTGGTATCGGCTGACAAGTTCAGTAAGTTTCTAGTTGAGGAATGCGGTGCCCCTTCTCACAAATTTGCTACAGGACGATATCAAATTTATGGGAAGGTCTGCACCACTTTAAATGCCATGGAAAAGGAAGGCACCATAAAGTTAGTGAGGAAAGACTTTGTAAATGACCGTTTATACAAAGTTGTTTAAGTAAAGCAAATAACCATGAGAACTGTTTCTATTTTAATTTCTATACACTCGCCCATGGCTAACTCTAAATGAGTATCCATGATGCGAGTGTTTTTTATGGAAAATCCCACCTATTTTACTTCAAATAAGGAAATAGACCCGTATCCTGTGATAAAATTACATTAATTAAAGGTCGGCATTTTGAGGGGGATTAGCATGGTCTACGAGTCCCGGACACAGTCCGAAGCACAATTGGAAAACGAAATGATCGCCCAGCTGGCAGGGCTGGGTTATGAAAAAGTGAAGATACCGGATATCAAAAAGCTACAAGCGAATTTTCGTGACCAGGTCAATCGACTAAACGAGAAGAACTTGGAGGGCACACCGCTGTCCGATAAGGAGTTCGAGCGATTGCTGTTGGTGATCGAAGGAAAGAGTGTCTATGAATCGGCGAAGCTGCTGCGCATCAAGCAGACGATCAGCCGCGATGACAATAGTACGCTTTATTTGCGCTTGTTCGATACGCAGAATTTCGAGAACAACCACCTGCAAGTGACGAACCAAACGACTGTGATCGGGCGCTATACGAACCGCTATGATGTGACGCTGCTCATCAACGGTTTGCCCCTTGTGCAGATCGAGCTGAAACGGCGCGGGCTTCATTATAATGAGAGCTTTAACCAGATCATGCGCTATCGGAAGGATTCCTACGGGGGCTTGTATAACTTCCTGCAGCTGTTCGTCGTCTCGAACGGTGTCGACTCCAAGTATTTTGCTAACTCTGACCGGGAGCCGCTGAAGAGCCATATGTTTTTCTGGTCCGATGAAGAAAACAAACGCATCACGAAGCTTGATGAGTTCACCGATTCATTCCTCGAGCCGGAGCGGCTACAGAATATCCTCAGCCGCTATATGATTATCAACGATACTGACAAGCATTTGATGGTCATGCGCCCGTACCAGATCTATGCAGTCGAGCGCATCTTGAAGCAGGCTGTCGAACAAGAGAAGAACGGCTACGTCTGGCATACGACTGGGAGCGGCAAGACCTTGACTTCGTTCAAGGCGAGTGAACTGCTCGCGCAGGAAGAAGATATCAAGAAAGTCATTTTCCTCGTTGATCGGAAAGACTTGGACGCCCAGACGATGGAAGAGTTCAATAGATTCGAGAAAGATTCCGTGGATCGGACGACGAAAACCGGCGTCCTTGTCAAGCAGTTAAACGACCCATCGCAAAAGCGCATCATCACGACGATCCAGAAGATGGCAAATGCGGTAAAGACGGAACGTTACCAAGATATTTTAAAGAAGTATGAAAACGAGAAAATCATTTTTGTCATCGACGAATGCCACCGTTCCCAGTTCGGGGAAATGAACTTGCTTATCCAGCGCCATTTCAAGCGCGCTCAGTATATCGGCTTTACCGGAACGCCGCGTTTTGTCGACAATAGAAGCCAAGACGGCCGGACGACTACCGATCTGTTCGATAAATGCCTACATACTTACTTGATCAAAGACGCTATCAAAGATGGCAATGTGCTCGGTTTTTCGGTTGAATACATCCGGACAATCAGAGAAAGAGAAGGCGTCGATGATGTCACGAAAGTTCCAGGCATCGACCAGAACGAACTATGGATGGCAGACGCCCGCATGCGCCTCATCGCAGAGCACATCAACGACATCCATTACAAGAAAACCCATAATCGGACCTATACCGGCATGTTCACCGTCGAAAGCATCAAAGCAGCGGTGAAGTACTACGATTTGTTCAAAGCCATCGACAGCAAGCTGAAAGTCGCAACGATCTTCACGTATACCCCGAATGAAGAAAGTGATGAAAACGAAGAGCATTCCCGCCATTCGCTGGAGCGGATCATGGCTGACTTCAACCAATTATTCGGCACTAACCACTCGACGGATAATTTCGCTTCGTACTTCTCCGATGTATCGAAGAAAGTGAAGGCGGCGCAAATCGACCTCGTGATTGTCGTCGATATGTTCTTGACGGGGTTCGATGCGAAAAAGCTCAACACTTTATACGTCGACCGGCCGCTGCAGCACCATAGTCTCATTCAAGCCTATTCCCGCACGAATCGTGTGGAAGGTCCGAAGAAGACTTACGGCAATATCGTCTGTTATCGCAACCTGAAAGACGAAACCGATACGGCGATCCGCTTGTTCTCACAAACTAGTGATACGACAACCGTTCTCATGAAGAAATATGATGAGTATCTAGCAGACTTCCGTGGTCAGCTCGACACGCTGCTCGATGTTGCGGTAGATCCACAAGCGGTCGATGAACTAGAAGGTGAGTCAAAGCAGAAGGAATTCGTTGTCGCGTTCCGTGATTTAACGCGAATTTTGACAAAGCTAAAAACCTTCGTCGAATACGAATTCACATTTAAAGACATGGGCATCACGCCGCAAATGTATACCGACTTCCGCAGCAAATACCTTGCGCTCTACGAAAAAGAGAAAAACGAAAAAGATAAAGTATCGGTCATCAACGACGTCGATTTCGAAATCGAATTGATGCAGACCGACCGCATCAATGTGGACTATATCCTGGCGCTCCTTAGACAAACCGATTTCACGAACGCCAAAGAACGCGATTCTGCGGTAAGGCGTGCCATCAAGGAAGTCAACGAAGCATCGAGCGACGAGATGCGCTTGAAGCGCGATCTGCTTCTTGAATTCTTGCAAGGCGTCGCACCGACACTAACGAACGACGATTCGGTCGACAAGAAATTCCACGACTTCGAACAAGAGCGGCGCAAGCAAGAAATCCGTGCCATGTCTGAAAAAGTTCAAGTCGCGGAAGGCACACTCGATTATTTCGTGAGAGAATATGAATATACAGGTGTCACGCCGGACCAGGAAATCAGCGACGCCGTAAAAGCGCCGTTCAAGGAGAAGCGCAAACGCGTCCAGCAATTGAAAGACTTTATCCTGTCGAATACAAAACTTTATTCATAAACGAGGAAACAGCCGCATCCATTAGATGCGGCTGTTCCGTAAGTTAAAGTAAAACACCAAAGGAGAATCACCATGACAACATCCAAAAAACAGCGCCAGCAACAGGCAGAACTGCATAAAAAACTATGGACAATGGCCAACGATTTGCGCGGTCAAATGGAAGCATATGACTTCAAAAACTATATTCTCGGGCTGATTTTCTACCGTTATCTATCAGAGAAGACCGAAACTCGCATTGCGAAATTATTGGAAGAAGACAATATCTCTTACGAAGACGCGTGGCAAGACGAAGAATATCGCGAAGGCTTAGTGGAAATGCTTTTGGAGCAAATCGGTTTCGTAATCGAACCACAGTATTTATTCTCGCACATGATCCGCGAAATCCCGAAAGGCGACAAAGGGAAATTCGACGTCGAGCTGCTCCACAAAGCAATCAAAGCGGTCGAAGAATCAACGCTCGGCACAGAGAGCCAGCAAGACTTCGAGCATTTATTTGACGATATGGATTTGACTTCGACAAAACTCGGACGCGACGTGAAATCCCGTTCACAGCTGATCGCGAAAATCATGCTAAGCATCAGTGATATCCCTTTTCTGCATGACGATGTTGATATCGATGTTCTCGGTGATGCGTATGAATACTTGATCTCCCAGTTCGCGGCGAACGCTGGGAAAAAAGCGGGCGAGTTCTATACACCGCAACAAGTCTCGAAAATCCTCTCGAAAATTGTTACGCATGACAAGACCGACATGAAGAGCGTCTATGACCCGACTTGTGGTTCCGGCTCGCTCATGCTGCGGGTTGCGAAAGAAGCAAAAGTACGGAAATTCTACGGTCAGGAACTTACGACCACAACATTTAACTTGGCGCGCATGAACATGCTTCTGCACGATTTGCGCTATACGGATTTTGATATCCGCAACGACAATACACTCGAGAATCCGCATCATATCGATATGCGCTTTGACGCTGTCGTGGCGAATCCGCCATACTCCGCAAATTGGAGTGCTGATGCAAAATATTTGGATGACGACCGCTTCCGTGACTACGGAAAGCTCGCGCCAAAATCAAAAGCCGACTTTGCGTTCGTCCAGCACATGATCCATCAACTTGAAGACGCCGGGACGATGGCAGTCGTCTTGCCGCACGGCGTCTTGTTCCGCGGCGCAGCGGAAGGCACGATTCGCAAGTACTTAATAGAAGAAAAGAACTACCTCGATGCGGTCATCGGCTTGCCTGCAAATGTTTTCTACGGCACATCGATCCCGACGACAATCCTCGTCTTCAAAAAGAATCGCCGGACAGACGATAATGTCCTGTTCATCGACGCCTCGAACGAATTCGAGAAGGGCAAAAATCAAAACAACTTGACCGACGAAAACGTCGAGAAAATCATCACAACGTACATCTCGCGCGAAACAATCGATAGATATTCGTACGCTGCGGGCTTAGAAGAAATCAAAGAAAATGATTATAACTTGAACATCCCCCGCTACGTCGACACCTTTGTGGAAGAAGAGCCGGTCGACTTGGATGCCGTCCAAGCGCGCCTAACAGAAATCGAACAAGAAATCGCCGAGATCGACAAAGAGTTAGAAGAGTATTTTAAGGAATTGGGGGTCATGGGCAATGAACGTACCTCAGTTAAGATTTAAAGGGTTTGAAGGGGAATGGAGAAGAGTTTCCGTTGGCGAATTAGGTGAATTTATGAAAGGATCGGCTATTTCCAAAGCCGATTTAAGTGAAGTTGGAGAACCGTGCATTCTGTATGGAGAATTATATACAAAATATGGTGAAGTGATTCAAAATGTGTTTAGTAAGACTAACATTAAACTAAGCAAAAAAATATATGGTCATAAAAATGATGTCTTAATCCCTTCCTCTGGTGAAACTGCAATTGATATTGCATGTGCGAGTGCCTTGGAAGTAGAGAAGATTCTATTAGGAGGAGATTTAAATTTATTCAGGCCAAATAGTGAAGTGAAAGGTCCATTTATTAGTTATCAGATTAACGGAGTAAGAAAATTTGAGTTGTCTAAATTAGCCCAAGGGGCTTCTGTAGTCCATCTTTATAGTAATAGCTTAAAAAAATTCCGTCTGACTCTTCCAGTATTAAAGGAGCAAGAAAAAATCTCATCATTTCTTATACTTCTTGATAAAAGAATTGAAAAGCAAAAAGAGAAAATTGAAAAGCTTGAGCAGTTTAAAAAAGGGATGATGCAGAAGATTTTCTCGCAGGAATTAAGGTTTAAGGATGAGAATGGCGGGGAGTTTCCGAAGTGGGAAGAGAAGAAAATTGGACAAGTCCTAAAGATAAAACATGGAAGAGATCAAAAGAAGATTGAAACACTTGATGGGAAATTTCCTGTATTAGCCACTGGTGGAATAATTGGAAGAACTGATACTTTTATTTATGATAAGGAATCTGTGTTAATAGGTAGAAAAGGAACGATCGATAGACCTGTATATATGGATACACCCTTTTGGACGGTCGATACTTTATTCTATTCAGAGATTAAGGAAAATAGCCATCCCAAATTCGTATTTTATGTTTTTCAAAATATAAACTGGAAATTGTATAACGAAGCTTCTGGAGTCCCGAGTTTAAGCGCAAAAACAATTGAAGCGATTAAAATATTGACTCCTAGTTATAAGCAGCAGAAAGTAATAGCTGATTATCTTTCTATTTTAGATAGGAAGATTGAGAAAGAAAAAGAGAGGTTGATGATTTTGGAAGAGCAGAAGAAAGGCTTTATGCAAGGGGTATTTGTATGAAATTGGAAAACCAACTTGTATTGATTTAGAGCAATTAGGGGGGATCAAATGAATCGATCAACAGAATATTTAGAAAGTCTTTTAAATGAACTGAGAGCATTACCGAAGGAAACAGGGTGGGTAGAATTTAAGGGCAATAACCAAGATCCTCAAACAATCGGTCAGTATATTTCTGCCCTTAGTAATACTGCCGCGTACATTGGGAAATCACATGCCTACTTGGTCTGGGGAATTGAAGATGAGACACACGAGATTATAGGGACTACTTTTAAACCTAGTCAAACTAAGAAAGGAAATGAAGAGTTAGAAAGTTGGTTATTAAGGCTGCTGTCTCCCCGGATAAATTTTATTTTTTTCGAATTGAAAACAGAAAAAGGTGAAGTAGTCATACTGGAAATTGAAAGAGCCATGCATTCGCCTGTCCGATTTGAGAATAGAGAATTTATACGTATTGGTTCTTATAAAAAACCACTCTCTGAACATTCACAAATTGAAAGAGAGTTATGGCGGATTTTCGATAAGACACCATTTGAAAACATGATTGCAAAAGCTAATGTTGACGAGGAAACAGTCTTGAAATTATTGGACTACACTTCTTACTTTTCTTTACAAGGAATGCCTGTTCCTAAAAACAATAAATTAGTTTTTGAACGTTTAATGGCAGACGAAATGATTGAAAAAAACGAGGTAGGTCTATGGAATATTACTAATTTAGGAGCAATTCTATTCGCTACCACTCTTTCTGCATTTCCAAATTTAAAACGTAAATCTGTAAGAGTGATAGTGTACTCAGGAAAAGGTAAATTAGAGACTTTGAGAGAGCAAGAAGGTGCCAAAGGCTATGCCAGTGGTTTTGAAGGTCTAATTCAGTTTATTGATAATTTATTGCCTAGAAATGAAGTCATTAAGAAAGCTTTGAGGCAAGAAGTTTTGATTTATCCGGAATTATCAGTGCGTGAATTAGTTGCAAATGCTATTGTTCATCAAGACTTTTCTCTAACTGGGACAGGTCCAATGATAGAAATATTTGAGAATCGTATGGAAATTACTAATCCGGGAGTGCCATTGGTAAATGTGGATCGTTTTTTAGACAGTCCCCCACGCTCCAGAAATGAAGCTTTGGCTTCATTTTTGAGAAGGGTTGGAGTATGTGAAGAAAGAGGAAGTGGTTTCGATAAAGTTGTTGCTCAAACAGAAACATATCAATTACCGCCACCCACTGTAGAAGTTTCTAATAATCATACGAGAGTTACTCTTTATGCACCAAAGTCTTTTTCGAATATGGAATTGGAAGAAAAAATTCATGCTTGTTATTTGCATGCATGCTTGAAGTATGTAATGAGAGAGCAATTAACTAATGCGACTCTAAGAGCGAGGTTTGGTTTGAAAGATGCTGAAAAAAGTAAAGTTTCAAGGTTAATCAAGGAAGCAGTAGCAGTAGGGAAAATAAAACCTATGGATCCTGACACAGCTCCGAGACATATGAAGTATGTACCGTTTTGGGCTTAAAAAGAATTTAAGTTGCTTGTAAGTTGCATTACAGTTTAAAAAGTATTGAAGACAATAGAAAATTCACATTTAAAAGGTCGTTCTTAAGCGGAATTTAAGTTGCGCTTAAGTTGCAGCACGGTCAAAAGATTGGAATTAATAAATTGTTTCCACATAGTTAATCTTTCAATTCTTTCATAGTGCTAAATAATATATTTAGGAATCGCGCACCTATTTTTAAAAATTCTAAACGATTCCGACAATACATTACAATAAAATCCCTCCCCTATGTAACAGACAATTTCATTTGTTCACCAAACTTGAATGAAGAATCCGTAAAACTCAGTAATGGAAAAGATTCTTCATGTATTTTCATGTTTTGGCGTAAACAGTCATAAATGTATACGTAATAGATACAATGAACTAGATAGACTTATGAGATCTCAAGTGAATGCTATAAATGAAAGTAGGTGTATTGATGATTCCAGGATACCAAGAATTTATGTATCCATTATTGAAACTTCTTGAAGATCGAAATGAACACACTTTGCGTGATGCTTATATTCAGTTGGCTGATGAATTTAACTTATCAGAAGAACAGAGAGAAAAATTGCTGCCAAGTGGTAAGCAGAAGATCTTGCATAATCGCATTGGCTGGGCGAGAACCTACCTGAAGAAAGCGGGATTATTGAAAATCGTCCGTAGAGGAGTCTTTGTTATTACAGAAGCAGGGCTGGATGTATTAGAGAATCCACGAGTTATAGCTATTGATAATGCCTTTCTCATGCAATATGAAGAGTTTCGTGAATTTAAAAACAAAGAAAAAATTATTGCGCCACCTAAAGTGGATCCTGATGATAATTCCATTACACCTTTGGAAAAAATCGAGCAAAGTTATGCAGTCCTAAAAGATGAGATAAAAGAAGAATTGTTAGAGAAAGTGAAGAGCGGGACCCCACTGTTTTTTGAAAGAATAGTGGTAGAGCTGTTGGTCGCAATGGGGTATGGTGGTTCGATGAAAGATGCTGGCCAAGCGATCGGCCGCTCAGGCGATGAAGGAATAGACGGCATAATTAAAGAAGATATTCTTGGTCTCGATATGATTTATCTCCAAGCAAAACGTTGGGAAAATACTGTCACCCGTCCAGAACTTCAAAAATTTGCTGGAAGTCTAGACGGCCAGCGTGCTAAAAAAGGTGTATTTATCACCACATCTAACTTCTCCGAGGGTGCTAAAGATTATGTGAATATGATTGATAAAAAGATTATTTTAATTGATGGGGATGCGTTGACTGATTATATGTTCGCCTACAATATCGGGGTTAGCCAAGAAGAGTCTTTTGTTATTAAAAAAGTAGATGAAGATTTTTTTGAAAGCGAATAATTTTATAGAGCACGTTTAAAGACGGGGGATTTATATGAAATTAGTAGGTAAGAGCATTGTGATAGCGAGCTTTAGTATGAGTTTATTTCTAACCGGCTGTTCATTTGATAAAGAGACGTATGGCCTCACGAATAAAGAATACAAGCTGGTTGATAAATATTATGACGCCGACAAAATGGTCCAAGATTTAGAGAAGCTAGGTTATAATGATGCCGCTATTTCTGCGGAACTAAATGCAGCGTTAATGCAAGTGAAAAGAGAAACAGGAAATTGAATAGAAGCTAGAGCGTTTTTGGAAAAAAAGAGTTTAAGTATGAGAACTTACGATGTCGAGTCGTAGGTTCTTTTCTGTATATTCTAAAAAACGCTGAAATATTTGAGAAGAATGATAAAATTAAAGGTAAATATCACCAAAAGTTGAGGAGCTTACTATGACCCACTCACTAGAACAAATCGCACAACTCGAACACTCAAAAGAATTCGCACGGCTTCACCAAAAGTTCCATCAGTTTAATCCGCTGAAAGTGTTGCGGGTGGATCAGTTTGAAATCCGCCACTCGAACATCTTGGCGTGGCTCCTTGATCCGAACGAAACGCACCAGCTCGGCAGTTTCTTTTTGAAGAAATTGCTCACGCGTCTTGTGATGCGTGCGGAGAACGAAGAAAAAGGGGAGAGCATCGACTTTTTGTCGTTTCTTTATAGTTCATTCCATGATGCGGAAGTGTCGCGAGAAGTAAAGACGCATACGAACCGGATGATTGATCTGCTTGTCCATGTGCCATCACAGAAACTGGTGCTCGTTATCGAAAACAAATTCCATGCTGGTGAGTCAGACGGACAGCTCATGGATTATTTGGCTTATGCGAAAGGTGAGTTCCAAGAGCCTGGCTATACAGTGTTGCCGATCTTTTTGACACTGGCAAATGAGGAGCCATCAGATAATAGCTATTTACTCCTAGGCTATGAAGATGTGCTCGAGATTATCGAGCAGCAACTCGAGTTCTCGAAAGAAACGACCGCAGATGCCATCTATGATTTTTTATCGTTTTACATAGAAGTCCTGAAAGAGCAATTGGTCCATGACGTGGAATCGGTGGAACTGGCGCTGACAGTGTATGAGGAAAATAAAAACGCCATCGATTTCCTGTTCTTGAGCCAGAATGATAATTTCAAGAAACAGGCGGTCTATAAAGGCCTGTACAAGCAGCTTGCCAAGTTGGATGATTCGGAGAAAGCGGCGCTGCGGAAGATCTATGGCGCTAAGAAAAAGACAATCGATTTTGTCTTCAATATCGGCGGTAATGTCATTCGGGAAGCGTTTCTCGATTTTGTCAAAGAAGCGGCCATGCCGCAAGAAGCCTATACGGCGCATATCCGTTTCCCGCACTTCATCTTGCCGGATTGGTTTGATTTCCAGGAGATACTCGGTGAACCGGCATCTGTGTATTGGCTCGGTCAGGCGTTCATCATTTGGTTCGAACGACAAGTCGGTGAGCGCTTGAAAGTTACCGTTGAAGTCGGGCCGATTCCGTATGAAGAGAGGCTTCGCTTGCTGACGGAGTTGGAAAAGCGGGGCGTCAGCTTCCAGCAGAGCGGTAAACAGGAAGGGAAACGGTATACAAGAATTTATACGGCCTGGACAGATGTTGGCGATTGGGCATCCAAGCAGGAAGTGCTGAAGAGCATGTTCGTGTTGTATGATGCACCGGAACTGAATGATTTGTTCCGGAAGATTGCGGATTCAGTGGAGGCAATGTCAGACGACGAAGAAGCTGTATTGGTGGAGAGAGAAGTTGTGTCATTCAAAAGAGAACGCGCCACTTTTTCTCCGCAAGCCTTCCGTCAATTTTGCGAAGCACAAGGCATCAATGAAGACGAGCGTAAATACCATTACAGAAGCCCTTCCTTTATCTTGCCGTCATTCTCCCGCTTGAAAGAGCGCTTTGGTGAAACCCGCATTAACTGGTGGTGGCAAAACGGACCGTTCCTGATCTGGTTCGAACAATTGCGGGACGGCCGCCTGAAACTGGTCTTGGAGCTTGGTCCATTGTATGGTGAAAAACGTGTCTCGTTAATTGAAGAATTGGAAGCGTATGGATTGGAATTCAAACCGGCTTCCAAGCAAAAAACTGCGAAATACACACGGCTTTTCACGAACACGAAAGTAATTGATGACTGGCAGGACGATAGCCGAGTGGCTGATATGATGACGAGATTGTATGAGGATCCGAAGCTGCAGGAAGTGCTGCAGATTATTGAGATGATTAGCTTGGAGAAATCAGGTATATAGGGAAAGAGGGGAAGTATGTTACTGGACCAGATTTTTAGTTCGATGACGTCAGTATTCGAAGCTGATCCACTTACGATATTTGTATTATTAGTCATTACTAGTTTATTTTTATGGTTAACCAAAGAAATTCGCCTTCATCTAGATAAGGAAAGGACTTGGCAACAAAACGAAATAAGAAAATCCTTAGAGGTCTTCTCGAAAATTTTAGTGGAGGGGGAAAAGTATAAAACAACAAAAAATTTAGCTGGTTTTTATGAGGCTGTGTACTCGTCCATTCCATTTATAGAGCACCAATTAGTAAAGGAAATTCTAGCTGAAATAAATCATGATACTAAAAATAATGAAGAAAAGGTACTAGGAATCACTGAACTAGTCCAAGAAAAAACGAGTTTACTTAGTGCGAAAAATAAAATATATTCTACTTCGAAATTTCTTTTCGAAGATGTTGAAAAGTTTTTCTCAAGACTTTGGAAAATTATTGAACCGTCGATTTTATCTTTTTTCATCATTTATTCCGCTCTATTTGTTTGGCTGATTACCTATGCTTGGGAGAATCAATTTTGGATAATGATAAAATTGATATGTTTGTTTATGAGTTTTATGCTAACAGTTCTTACAGGTGACCTAATTATTAAAAGTGAAAAAATAAACGGTCCAATAACACTTTTTGGATTAAGCGCCATCCTCTCTTTCATGACAGTTATAACATCTGAAAAAAATACTTGGATTCCTCTTAGCTTGTTTTTAATCTTAATCGTTTCTGCAATTTATTTTGGAACAAAAGATAAAAAAGATTATGAGACTGTAAGTACTAGTGAGAAATAGAAGAATTAGATATAAGAAATACTGATTTTTCGTCAGGTGAAAGTTGAAATAAAAACTTAAGCGAGCTTGAAAAAATTATATTCTGTAAAGAAACAAAATAGCCTAGATATATTAATTAAGAAATGTAGTTTTGGTTAAGCGGTATTCTATAAATGGAGGAATTCGAATGGCACGAGAAGTACAAGAGAAGCATATTGACATATTTTATGCCACTATAAAGACAGCTTTAAATACTCCTGGGGTCAGGATACAACGAAATGATTTTTTGATGAAACAACTTAGTAAACACTTCCCCAAAGATGTAGTAGATGAAGCAATTTTAAAGAATCCAGCAAGTGCTGGTATCACAAAGAAAGAGATAGAAAAAATTGCAGTATCGTGTATTAAATATGAAAAGATGAAAGTCACATCACTTTCTGCAGCAGCAGGAATTCCAGGCGGATTTGCAATGTTTGGAACCGTTCCAGCAGACACCGCTCAATACTTTGCCCACGTTATTAGAGTGATGCAAAAACTTGTTTATTTATATGGATGGGAAGAGTTATATGATTCAGAAGAAGGCTTCGATGATGAAACGATGAATAGAATTACTCTTTTTATGGGTGTTATGTTTGGCGTCTCTGGTGCTAATGCAGCGATCAACCAAATCGCAAAAATAGCAGCGGTGAATGTCGAGAAGAAAATTGCAAGAAAAGCTCTTACTAAAGGCGCCATTTATCCTTTAGTTAAAAGAGTTGCTGGTGTTATAGGTGTAAAGATGACTAAAGAGATATTTGCCAAAGGGATAGGAAAAACGATTCCTTTTGTTAGTGCAGCCATTTCGGGTGGAATGACTTACACAACATTTAGTTCAATGACAAGTAATTTGAAAAAGCACCTTAAAGACCTTCCTATAGCCGATGAGAAATTTTATGACTCTTTCAATCTGAAAGAAAAGGACATTATTGATGTTGAATTTGAGGAAATATTATAGAACGAAGATGATTTAAATTGGAATGTAAAATAAAGATGTCGATGAATTGAGGTTGGCTTCACTGTTTTTGAGTTTATCGACTTAAGGGAAACGGAAAAGAAAGAAGGCTGAATAGATGAAATACTTCACGAAAGATTGGTATGAAGAAATGCAGGTTGCCGGTTTTCTCGTATTGCCGGAGACAGAAGAAGATTGGAAAGAGGAAGTGGATTATTACCGTGAGGAAGGAAAAGATTTGCGAGAGTTGAACTTGCGCAATCTGGATGATATGCGGGAAAGTTTGATGCGCTACTTGCCAGAGACGTTTCATCCATATATCCACGACGGCACACTGGTGACAGAATACCCGACGCCAGAGCTGCGCATGCTCGTTAACCGATGGGAACGGGATTACGAGCGGCGGATGGAAGAGTTGAGTGACCGGTATCAGCAACATTTTGAATCGATCAAAGCGGAGCTTCCACCGAATGCGGTCGAGCTCGTGGAGAATGGGCTGCATGATGCGGTCGTCCGTTCTGTCGAAAAGCCCTCTGAAGACCAGCTAATCCTGACGCTCGATTGCAGTGGAGGATTCCATTATTTCACCGATGTCCGATTCACTTTTGAAGGGGTGACTTATTCAAATGTTCCGGCTGATTTCAAAGGTGCTTGGTGGCTGTATGACGAAATTTATAAAACAGAAGATGGCTTCGAACTTCATACATTGTTTGATTCCCCAATGACCGAAACAGTGATCCGTGCATGCGATGTGAAAATCGAGACGCTGAAGTTGCCGCTGATGCGCCGGCTGAAGAATTGGTATGGAGGAAGGTAAATAGCTAGCTATAATTTTTTATAACCAAGATTAGGGGTCATATCGATGGACAGTAATAAAGAATACTTGGTCTTATTATCTAAGAGTTATGAAGAAGCAATCGAATTGTTGCTTCAAAAATACGGTCCTGCACAAGATGATTATTTCAGGGAAGCTTCATACCAGAGGTTTATGAACGGAGAAATAAAGAACATTACAAAAGGTAAATTCTCGAGAACAACTGAAGGTCTATATTGCCATCATATAGATGAAATCAAATGGTTAAAGATATCTGATCAAGATTTTGTGAAAGAATATGGTATCCCCTTTGAGACCCAAATAAAAAACAGATTAGTATATTGTGACTTGGCAGAGCATACGATTCTGCACGTATTGATAACAAAGGAAACTTCTTTTGCATATGGCTACTCAGGATACGAAGTGTTTTTAAAAAGGCTGATGGAAGAATGGTACCTTGATGAAAGAAAGCCCAATCCGGACTGGATGAAACGATGTTATATGAAGTCGTTTCTGAAGCCTCAACAAGCATTTGAATTGATTAAAGAAATGCAAAGGGTATTAGGAGAAAGTTATTTTAATACCTTAGAAGATTATTTTGAGGGAAAGAAGAAAAGGGAAGAACAATTACAACAGTGGAAAGAACAGCGAAAGCAAAGACGAATAGACGAGAGGGCACGTTGGATTGAGGTTGCAAAGCAATTACATCATAAGAGTCCTAGATATGACATTGTCATTGCCAGCTATTTTATTTGCGTAGAATATAGAGATGTAATGGATTTATCAAAACAAGCCACTACTTTAAAAGAGTATGATCGCGAGATGAAAAAATATAGAAAAGAAGAAATATTGGATGAGCTTTTGATGTATATAGAAAGTCTTCCTGAAAGCCACAATATTTTGGAGTGAGCCACATCCGTCTGCCGCCGTAAACTTTTCCAGCTTTTCCTTTGCTTAAAAGGCTGTTGCGGTAATTGATGTGGATTTGAGACAACTCTTTAAATACATTTCTTGAAACGCAAAAACCCGATCCAGCGTAAAGTTTCCACGCCGGATCGGGTTTTTCATTTAAACGGTAATTTTTGATTTTTGAACAGTAAAATCGATGTCCGGATAGTAGGCGTCTTTCACCAATAAATTCGGGCCGAGGCATTTGGCGGCTGGGCAGTGGCAGGCGATTGTTTTGGCTAATGGCCGCTCCAGCCAGCGGTCGAGCATTGTGGGCAGGGAATCGTGCTGGATATTGCCCATGGCTGGTGTGTCGCCGAAATCGGTGACGATGACTTCGCCGGTGAAGATATTCACATTGAGCCGTGAGCGTCCGTCCGGGTCATTGCGGACGGTGACGTTTTTGCTTGAGTGGATGCGGTTCAGGAGTTGAATGTCTTCGTCGTTTTGGCTGCACGGGTAAAACGGCAATGTACCAAAGAGCATCCAGACATTTTCATCGCGGGCATCGAGTAATTCGTGGATCGCTGTTCTCGTTTCATCGAGAGACAGCACTTCCAATTGGCTGGCGAAATCGCTCGGGTACATCGGATGCACTTCGTGGCGCGCGCATTTCATTTCTTCAATGATTTGCTTATGTATGCTCTTCAGGTGAGGCAGGGTCCGCTTGTTCAGCATCGTTTCTGCCGAGACCATAACGCCTGCTTCTGCGAGTGCGCGGCTGTTGTCGATCATGCGCTGGAATTGTTCAGCCCGGCGTTCACGGGAAGGCTTGCGTTCCATATTGGCAAATCCGCCATCGACAAAATCATCGATGGTGCCCCAGTTATGGGAAATGTGCAGAACATCCAAATAAGGGGCGATTTCCATATAGCGGTCCAGCGGCATCGTCAAGTTCGAGTTCATCTGGGTGCGGATGCCGCGTGCATGGGCGTATTTCAGGAGAGGCAAGACATAATTGGCGACCGATTTTTTCGAAAACATCGGCTCTCCGCCCGTCAAACTGATGGTCCTCAAATCAGGGATTTCATCGAGGCGCGAAAAGAGCAGCCCGATCGGCAGCGCGTCCGGATCTTTGTGCTCAAGCATATAGCCGACCGCACAATGTTCACAGCGCATATTGCATAAATAAGTCGTAGTGAATTCGATGCTGGATAAGGTCAGTTTCCCGTGGTCTTCGATATCCATATACGCTTCCCATGGATCGTATTGAGGGGTGATTTGTTTAAGTGTTGTTGCCTGGTTTTCCATATGTATCGTACTCCTAATCATTTTTTCGACTCTTAAGTATGCGCTTTTCCTGTGGCTCACGCAAGAGCTTGTTGTAACGTGCCATGAAGGATGTGAACTATCTTCATTTGTTCTTTTATCATTTTTTAACTAAATATTCTATTTTTTTGAGCTCTTTACTAGTAATCAAACGTTTGTTCCGATATATTAAAAGCATATCACTATGGAATGAGGTGCGTTTCGATGGTGCTAGCGATCAAAGAAGTGAACGGATTCGAAAAGGGTATGGAATATACGAGGGAGCTTGAGTTTTTGTCATGCTTTACAAACGACGAGCATCGGGTAGTCTCTTTAATAGATACAGATGGCAATGTTTTTTATTGGACGACTACGGAAGGCTCGCCTGAATATCGAAACTTCCGGTTAAAAGCCACTTATACATTTAAAGTGAGTTATATATCGACCATACTGGGCCCTTCAAGCCCGAAGGTCATTATTGCCGACTTGAAGGATCTATCAGCCAGAAAAAATATGTATGGCAAGGCAAGGCGCTTCAAATTAAATGCTTGATTCAAATAAATCATCGCCCTGTGTCAAAGGCGATTCAGTGTATACATGGTAATTGCATATAAAATAAGCCGTATCCAGAAACCTGCGTGGTGAATGGATGCGGCTTTTGTATGTGATTTGAATGAGTTGGATATCCGTGGAGGTGCTGAAAAAAACACCTTCCGCTGAACGACTCGCACTTTCATGCGGGTGTTTCAGGAAAGGTGATTTCATTGCTTTATCGATTTTACTTCGCTCCGAAAGCCACAATAAAAGAGTGGTATGGAACCACTCCAGTCGGGGATATTTATTCAGGTTCTTGCCAAAACAAATCATCCAGCGTTCGGCCGAGTGTATGGCAGATTGCCAAGCAAAGAGTCAGCGTCGGATTATACTTGCCTAATTCAATGAGACCGATTGTTTGGCGGGACACACCGATTCGGTCTGCAAGTTCAGCCTGGGATAAATCATGTTCGATCCGAGCCAGTTTGAGCTTAATATTTTTCATCGTTATCACCAGATTCATCATGGAGCATTCTGTCTATGGATCTCTCGCTGTTTCTCTTAAGGAGTTCATTTCCGCCTACCATGAAAATAAGGAAAAAGGGTGAGTAAATCATTAAAGAAACAAGAGCAGTCAGAAAGAAATAATAGATGCTCTGAAGCAGGCCGTCTGCGTATTGAACGGCACTGTTTATACCAAAGACAAGAGCAATAACGACACCGAGCGTGATACTTGCGACCAGATTTTTCTTTTGTTGCGGCCATTTGCTTTCGCGATCATGCATTTCAATCTCAGCGGAAAATACACCCAGTCTTGTTGATCGATAAACAAAGTAAACAGCGCTTAAGAATAGGATTAATAATTCTGTGGTGACGCTTTCGATACCAAGTTGATAAATAAAATATTTGAAGACAATTGAAACCACTGCGATCACCATTACCAAAATATGAATTTCAGCATAAATTTTATTTTTAGTATTTGTGATCCGTTCATCCTTAATTCCTGATTTTTTAAAGAGTCCCATGATGTACGCCTCCTTTACCATTTAAAGTAAGTGTACTTAATAATGAACCAAAAAGCAATATATATACGTCTTTTTGGAATTTAAATTATTCTTTTAGTCATATATATTATTGTGAAAGGATGATTAAAAATATTGAAATCACAGGTAAATTTCTTTAATAAAGTAGTAAGAGGCTAGATAAATGATCCATTATGGATTCATTCCTCTAGCCTCCTTTATTATTTTCACTTCGCTCCAAAAGCCACAATCCCAAAAGACTCCAAATACATGTTCAACACACGCAGCCATTGCTTATCAGTCGCAAGCGCCACATGGCCATCCGGCCGGATCAGGTACAGTGCGTTTTGCTTGAATCCTGCGTCTTTCATTTTCGCTTCCCAAGGAAACTCATGGAGTTCAAGCGAATGGGAGCGGGCAAAGTCGATGAGTTCAGGAGTCGCTTTTCCGTAGATATGGATTTGCCAATCGACAGAGCGCAGCGGCGCGAAATTATCGCCGTTTGCGGTTTCGATCCACGGTAAGCGCATGCCGGCGAAGATTTTGCCGGCTTTGCCTTTACTTAAGAGGCTGCTGCGGTAATTGATGTGGATTTGGGATAAAATTTTGAATGCGTTTTTTGAGGCGAACGAAAATTTGAATACTGATGGCAAGGCGTAAGGCACGGCATACTCCCTCAGCAAAGTCCCGGGCAGTTTTTGATTGACGATCGTCTGGAACGCTTTGTCGGTCGTCGCGATTAAGCGGCGCGCAAAGGCGATACGTTCTTGTTCGTAAGTGCCGAGTATCATAGAATCGGCTTTTCCTTGAACGACTGCCGCGAGTTTCCATCCGAGATTGATGGCGTCCCCAATGCCGGTGTTCATGCCTTGTCCGCCGGTCGGGCTGTGCAAGTGGCCGGCGTCGCCCAGGATAAAGATGCGCCCTTTGGTGAATTTTTCGCTGACGCGGTTATGGACGCGGTAGGTCGAAAACCAATTGACCTTGGATGCCTTCACACCGATTTTATTTTCAACATAATCGGTGATTTCGCTGTACTGAACATCGGTGCGTTCGTTGAATTCCTCGGGCACGATGCCGAGTATGCGTTTCGTGTGGGCGTTGCGGACGTTCATATAGAGCATGAAGCCGTCATTGTCCATGTACATGTCCATTTTTTCCATGTCGTCTACCGGCTCTGCAGTTTCGATATCGGCGACAAAGAACAATTGCTTGTACGTGCCGCCCGGAAAGTCGAGGTCCAGTCCTTTTCGGACCATGCTGCCGGCGCCGTCGCATCCGCATAGATAGGCGAATTCCGCTATTTCCACCGGCTCTCCAAGCTGCTGCATGACAGTGTTCACGCCATCTTCTGTATTTTCAAACGAAATCAACTCGGTGTTCCATTCCACTTCAACGCCGATCTTGCTTAATTCGTCGACGAGAATTTCTTCGTGATCGTCTTGCGGCAAGCTCAAGATAAACGGAAACGGGCTCTGTCCTTTGCCAAGCTCATGGAATTTCACTTGGGCCCGTACTTTTTTGCCGTCGCTGACATCGAGCGATAAAATCGGATGTCCGCGCTTGATGTTGCGTTCGGCGAGGCCGAATTGCTCGTAATGCTCCAAGATGCGCGCATGGACTGCGAGCGCACGTGAAGCGGTACCGGTTCCTGAATTTCGATCGATGATGCGAAACGGCACGCCTTGACGCGCCAGGCTATAGGCCAGAGCCAAGCCAGTGGGGCCCGCTCCGACGATTAAGATTTGTGGGTTCATGATATAGACCTCCTAATGAGTATCACGCCTGTTGATAGATTTGAATTAACGTATCGGGTAAAGCGATAAATTCGCGTATAAAAAAGTTGAAGCACGTGATACCGAACAAAAAACCTTGTACAGCTACTATATCCTTAATTGAGGGGTTTCAAGCATCAGCGTGTTCAATAAACGAAATGCCAGAAAAGCGTATGCAGAATTCCCTGGAAGGAGACCTCGCATACGCTTCTTTTTATTGTCTTTAACATGTTCAGTTCGAACGCATTAGTTATTGAAATCAAACGTGACACCGGTCAGTTGTTCTGACACGTTCCAGAGTTTCTGGCGGGCTGCCTCATCATTCACTGCCGGATCCGGCTTTTCTAACGTCGGATAGCCTCTGCGTTGGCCTTTGCCGTCGGGCCCGATGTATTCGCCGCCTGTGATGCCAGATGACGTCGCGGCATAGACGGTCGGAAGTGCGCCCATAGAGGGTGGCTGCAAGTAGCGGTTCATGAGTCCTTTGAAAATGCGGGGCATTTCTCGCCCGCCGATTTTAAATAGATTGGTCGAAGAAATCCCGGGATGGCACCCAATGCTCAGCGTCGATAAACCATGTTGTTTGAGGCGCTTATCGAGTTCTGTTGCGAACATCAAATTCGCCAGTTTGCTTTGGCCATAAAATTTCATCGCTTTATAGCCTTTTGAGCCGTCCAGGTTATCAAAGTCAATGGCGGCATTGCGGTGTGCCAGACTGCTGAGTGTCACTACCCGCGAATTCTCGGTGTGAATCAGCAACGGCAAGAGCAGGCCAGTCAAGGCAAAATGTCCAAGATGGTTGCTGCCGAACTGCAGCTCAAAGCCGTCTTTCGTCTTCGCATAAGGTGGCGTCATCACGCCGGCGTTATTGACCAGCAAATCGAGTGAATCGAAGCGGCTGATGAACGTCTCGGCAAAAGCACGCACGCTCTCCAAATCGGACAAGTCGAGTTTCATGACCTCAATAGGTGCCTTGGGAGATTCTTCTCTAATTTCTTGTTCAGCTGCCTTTCCTTTTTCGAGATCACGGACAGCCAAGATGACCCGTGCGCCTAAGCGGACGAAGGTTTTAGCCGTTTCCAGTCCGAGTCCGCTATTGGCCCCTGTGATAATAGCCGTTTTTCCTGTCATTGTATTAAATTCCACAAGCTCAGCTCCTACTAGTGTGATAGATTCTACTAACATGTACCCTAATGTAGCTTTTGATAATCGGGTGAGAAAATGTCCCTGTGCACGAAACAATTCTAAACGATTCTGACAATACGCTACAATTTATGCTGTATGCATTATGGATTCAGGGCGGAGTTTTTTCATATTCTTGATTGGTGAAGTCATAGAAGAAAGAGCAGCACCTATAAAACTAGGCGCTGCTCACATTTGTTTGGTCTGGTTAATTGCGCACAATGATAAATACTAAATAAGCGACATAGATGGCGGCCAAGAGTCCACCTTCGATCCTCGAAACCGTGTACTTGGTTCTGGAGAGAACCATCAACAAAATGGTCACAGCGATCATCAGAAAGATGTCCGTAAAGATTTTCGAGTCGACGGTTAACGGGTGAATCACGGCTGAACTGCCCAACACAAAAAAGATGTTGAAGATATTGCTGCCGATGATATTCCCTAAGGCGATGTCGACTTGTTTTTTCAAAGCGGCGGTTATCGAAGTGACCAGCTCGGGGAGAGACGTGCCCACCGCGACGATCGTCAAGCCGACCAAAGTTTCGCTCATTCCGAGTGAAAGGGCGATTTGGACACTGTTATCGACGACGAGGCTGCCGCCGAAGATGATGCCGGCAAGTCCGCCTATGGTTAACAGTGAATTTTTCAGCCTGGATTTGTTCGCGGTGTTAGCGTGCGTGTCTTCATTACTCCGGCGGTCTTTCCGTGCCACTTCGAAGATATAATAGAGAAAGATGGCGAAGAACAATAGCAGCACAATGCCTTCCGTTCTGGTGATGAGATTGCTGTCCAAAGATTGGAGCTGCTGGTCGCTGATCAGGACGAGCAATGCCACTGCACTGAGCAAGGCGAACGGGATTTCTTTACGGATCGTGTCGCTCTGGACCATCAACGGGAAAACGAGCGCAGTGGCCCCTAAGATGAGCGTGATGTTGAAGATATTGCTGCCGACAACGTTCCCGATCGCGACTTCACTGCTTCCTTCCAAAGCGGCGATGAAGCTGACGGACGCTTCTGGGGCGCTGGTGCCGAAAGCGACAACCGTCAAGCCGATCAATAACGGCGATACTCTCAAACTTTGCGCTATTTTTGACGCTCCTTCTACAAAAAAGTCGGCGCCTTTGATTAACAGCGCGAAGCCGACTAACAATAAAACGTAAGTCATCAGGCAATCACTTCCTTCCTGTTTTTCTGTTTATAGGACTTGCTCCTTTCTATGACCATACGCTTTAAACGAGTTCAAAACCAATAAAAACCGACACTGTTTAGCGGGGTGAAGGATCGAATCCACTGTCTTTTATTCGCGTAAATAGGTTGCAGGATTGAGCCGCTCCGGAGAAATAAAATTTAAACAAGGAGCAAGCAGAACAGCGTGATAGAATAACAGAGAGTGAAACAGAAAATAAACGGAGTTGCCTTGTCTAATCGGAAGTGCAGCAACCATAAATGATAGATGAGTTGAAAGGATGGATAGCCAAATGAACAAAATGGTAGAACAAAAAATGAACGAGATGACAGACGTCTTTAACAGCCTGCCGAATTGCCGGGTTGAGACAAGTGAGGACGGCAAGGTTTTGATCTTAAGCGACACCCCGGTTCCTTGGAGTGACACGCTAGAGAAAAAGGATGCGCATTCGGAATATAAAATCGGATCCATCACGCCTCATAAAGCGGCGCTCGGCCTCTATATCGATTTCCCACATAATTTGTTGGATATTGACCGGGTGGAAGACATCGTTGATCCTAATATTACCTTGACATATGTTGAGGCAGGCAGTAAGGCTTCAAACGTGAAAAGCTGGTGAAATCTATGAAAAAAATGGAGCATGGTTTGTTATATTCGAAGAACTTAATTTTGGGCATAATGTTTTTATTATTAATATTAGAAGCGATAGAACTCCTGTCTAAAGGCCATTCTCTTGTCATAGGCTGGTCCTTAGTGTTATTTGCATTAATAATTATAATCGCTACATATTGCAAATTTAATATGATGGATAAAAAATTAGAGTCCAAAAAAATAATGTCAAGAAAATCAAAGATAGAAAAACTAATCATGTTAATTTCTATTAATAATATCCCATTACTCTTCATATTTTGTCGTTTCGCTATGAGAGCGTAAAATATCTTGTGTAAATGAATAAATAGAAAAAGGAAGACCTTTTCTTGTAGAATTAAGTCACCACAACCAATTCACAGAAAAGAGGCCTTCCCTATGACTCAGTTTACAACAGATATTATGCAAGCTCTAGTAAAAAAAGAAGACATCTCCGAAGTTTTTCGCAAACATTTGGAGACGGCGGTGAATACACTTCTTCAAACGGAACTAACAGCGTTCCTGGATTACGAAAAATACGACCGCATCGGGTTTAATTCCGGCAACTCACGCAATGGTGTCTACACGCGGACACTCCATACGGAGTATGGGGATTTAGAGCTTTCGATGCCACGGGACCGGAACGGCGAATTCAACCAACAGACGGTCGCTCCGTACAAGCGCTCAAACGATACGCTGGAAGCCTTCGTTATTCATATGTTTCAAAAAGGCGTGACCATGTCCGAGATTTCGGACCTGATCGAGAAAATGTACGGCCATCATTACACGCCACAAACCATTTCCAATATGACGAAAGTCATGAGCGAACAGGTCGAGGCGTTTAAATCTCGTCCGTTAGAACAGCGTTACGCGTGTGTCTATCTGGATGCAACTTACATTGCCCTCAAGCGCGACACGGTCTCGAAGGAAGCCGTCTATATTACGATTGGCATCCGAGAGGACGGCTCAAAAGAAGTCTTGGCCTATACAGTGGCACCTACGGAATCCGCATTTGTTTGGGAAGAAGTCCTGTTGGACTTGAAAGAGCGCGGTGTCGAAGAGGTGCTTTTGTTTATCTCCGACGGCTTAAAAGGCATCACCGATCGCATCTTCGCGGTCTTTCCCGATGCTCAATATCAGGCGTGCTGCGTCCACTTGTCGCGTGGGATCCGCCACAAAGTTCGCGTTACCGATCGCAAGGAGATTCTGGATGATTTCAAATCGGTCTACCGGGCAGAGAACCAAGAACTGGGTGAAAAAGCGTTGAAAGCCTTTGTCGACAAATGGAAAACGGCCTATCCCAAAGTGGCGAAATCGTTGGAAGCGAATCCCTATATTTTCACTTTCTACAGCTTCCCAAAATCCATTTGGCGAAGCATCTATTCAACGAACCTGATCGAATCGTTCAACAAGAACGTAAAGAAATACAGCAAGCGCAAGGAGCAATTTCCGAACGAAGATTCCTTGGATCGCTTCCTGGTTTCCCAGTTCGAAATCTATAACCAGAACTTCTCCACCCGTTGCCATATCGGATTCGATCAAGCTCGTGCAGAGCTGACTGAGATGTTCAAGCAAGCCTAATCGATATACATACAAGAAAAGGATTTACTTATTTACACATAATTATTGACGGTCTCTTCGCTATAATTTTAGTTGGAACTTCTATGTATCTTGAACTTACGATTATAAAAATTAATCTTTCACTATGGATTATCGGGTATTTTATATTTTTTTTCTTTACCTATTTCTTGCACTTCTTTATATATCGACTGACCTTAAAAAAACTAGAAGTTAAATCTATTCATCTCGAAAAAAGTATTTTTAAGTATTTATTAAAAAATAAAAAATTAATAATCTTAGGCATTATATCACCTGATTACATGTTTGCTTACTTGTACAAAGAAGTTTTAGATGATAATTATGATAAAGATTTTTGTGAAATAAGAAAGAAGAAGTATTATCACGACTATAAAGCACAGAAAATCAAATGCGAATTGATTGGTGAACGGTATGAATGTGAAATTCACGAAAAAAAGAAGAAAAGAAAGTTGTTTATAATTTATAGTAATTGGGCCAATTTAATTGTCACTTCCTACTTTACTCTATTCGCTATTTTCAACTTATACGAAGACTTTATACCGAAATATTTTATAGATCTTGTAATAGTTATTATTATCACGCGTACATTGTCTCGAGTTATAGAAATTATTTATGCTTTTTACAATGACGTTGTTTCACCTAGCATGAGCTCTAATCTGGAATTCGGTGAAAGAACATCGAATCTTAAAAGATGGAACAGAATATCTTTAGCTATACATAGTTATGTAGAAGTCACTTTGTTATTTGCATTAATTTATCATTTGCTCAAAACTACATTTGAAGGTTCAAACGAAGAATATATTAATACCATTCTTTACAGTTTTTCAGTTTCAGCATTTAATGTATCATTTCCAGAAAGTTTATATACCTTTGAGAACTTTTTTCATGTTGTACAAATTGGGACTAGCATGACACTAGTTATTTTAGCGCTTGCAAGTTATTTAGGGATACAAGATGAGATGAACAAGTATGAAAAAATCGATTGGAATAATAACAAGTATATTTAAGAAATAGTAAGGATGATAAATGAATTGAAAGGAATGGATAGCGAAATGAACAGAATGGTCGAACAAAAAATGAACGAGATGACAGACGTCTTTAACAGCCTGCCGAATTGCCGGGTTGAGACAAGTGAGGACGGCAAGGTATTGATCTTAAGCGACACCCCCGTTCCTTGGAGTGACGTGATTGAGAAGCGTGACGCGCATTCGGAATATAAAATCGGGTCCATCACGCCTCATAAAGCGGCGCTCGGTCTCTATATTGATTTCCCGCATGATTTGTTGGATATCGACCGGGTGGAGGACATCGTTGACCCTGAAATCACCTTGACTTACTTCGAGCCAGGAACCAAGACCTCGACCGCGAAAAGTTGGTGGCGGTTCCGGTCGGACGAAAAATTCGACAGCCTCCATATGGTTTTGAGAAAGACCGAGCTGGAGTTGTATGATTTCACGAGAGACGACTGGGTCGGATTGATGGAAGAGATCACGGCTGTTCATAAGTGAAGGGTAAGCTAGTCGTATGGCCGAGCTACAATAGCTTTTCTTCAAACACATAATAGATTTGCACACTTGCCGATTCAACCTGGCAGGTGTGTTTTTTTATTGTCCCGCACCCAGCAAGTGGCTTGAAGGAGTGAGGGGGAGCATATTGTATCCTTTCTATCTAATGGTCTAGTTAACTATGCAGGGCAAAAAATGATGTATAAGGAATAAAGTATATTTGCACCTAATTGCTTCAATATTTTTGGCATTAATTGGCATCGTTCGTTTTATTAAAAAGAATGAACAGACGTATGCGTATATAGTAGCACCTCCTGTGGTATAGAATAGGAAGAAACTAATCTGCTGAAAGCATCGGGGGATGAAAAATGAACGAATTTATTGAGTTCAGAAATCGTGTTTATGATAAGGAAAGTAACTATAGTTATCCTCTCCAATTTTTAGATGAGTACATAAATAACAGCAAGGCGATAAACTCCGATGAACAAAGAGTGGTCGAGCAAATTCGAACGATCAAGCAACTAGAGCTGGACAAGCAGCTAGGTGAACATGAAGTAGACGAATTGCTGTCGTTTTTGGGAGAGCATCCAACGACAGACCGCTTTATCGTAGATGCAGTTTTACATTTATTCCATGATGACAACAAGCAACTAATAGAGAGAAAAATAAAAGACTTATTCGTGAACCAACAGTACGATAGCCAAAAGCTCTATCATGTTTTAGACCTTTGTATTGAATGTGATATGGATATTTTAAGTGATAACGATATCTTATCTATGCTCCAGAAATACGAGCTGGATGTAGAAATCGTTTCCATCTTGCTGGACTATATCGTTCGCTTTAACAGACAGGAATTTAAAGACGCGATTTACAAATTATTAGCCATGGATTACCCGGATGGCATCAAGATCCAGGGAATCAATGCATTAATGAATTTGTATCCAACGGAAACTATCGATCAGTCCTTTATGGAGGAGCATGTAAGAAACAAGAAAAACCAGGTGTTTATTGATAGCTATATGGACTTTCTCAAGACAGATTTTACATTTGAAAAGCCAGGCGTTTCCATTTTGCAGTCGATGTTCTATGGGGATTTTGAAGATAGCGGAAAAGGGAATAATGGCGGCTTAGCCGTATTATTAAAAGGCTTGGGTGAAGAGATCTCGAAAGACAGCCGCATAGCTCATGTGTTTACGATTACGATCACTCAAGAATTGAATAAGCCCTTTATCAGCTCTCATGGCGATAAACACGTATTCATCAGGTTGCCGATTTATTTGGACCAGTCTCGATCAGACAAGTTCATCAAAAGAGAGTTGTTTATCAAACGGCAGATAGCCAATTACTTAAAACGCTCAAACATACAGCCCGATGTCTTTCATATCCGGTTTTTAGACAACGCGTCTAAAGCGGTGGCTCATTTAAGTGAGGAATTAAATAGCAAATTGGTCTTTACGCTAACGCCGGATCCGCACCGGAACATGTTTGAAGGTTCGGGTCAGTTAAAAGAACTCGGTTTCAACGAGCTTATCGAAAAACTGAACAAGATCAAAATAGGTGACGAATTAATCCACACAAGCAATGGAATCGTTGGGATTGGGAATGGAGATGTGAAAACGGAACTTGCGGTTTATTTCCCTCAATTTAAAGATGACCGTGTAAATGGAAAAATCAAAATGATCGGTGAAGGGATACAAACAGGCCAAACCATTGATGAAGAAGCGATCGCTGCCTATTCCAACCGCCACATCGAATGGAATGAAACCAATAAAGGCTTTTTTGAGAAGCCTGTCATCTTAAACGTCGGGAGATTGGCTGTGTTAAAAGGGCAGATGGAACTGTTAAAAGCGTGGGCAAACTCCAAGCTTTCGGAAACCCATAATCTGCTCATCATCGGCGGTGACCTGGAGCGGCCGAGCAAAGAAGAAGAAATGGTGATGGAGTTTTTCGAGGATTTCCTACAACAGCATCCCGAGTTCAAAGGCAGGTTCATCCATAAAGGGGCCATGTCGAATGTGGATATCAGATTGCTGGAAAGGGATATTATCAAAAGAGACTTTGACTATCCCCATATCTACCTGTGCTCCAGTGTGAAAGAAGAGTTTGGCATCGCTATTTTGGAAGCAATGTCGATCGGCTTCCTGACTCTCGGCCCAATCAAAGGCGGAGTGAAAAGTTATATGAAGAACGGGGAAAATGGGTTTTTGATCGACACAAGTAATGGCGAAACGATTGCCAAAGAAACGGAAAGCCATCTGTATGATCCTAAAATCGATAAAGACGCAGTGCAAAAAATTCAAGCTGCAGGACAGAAAACAGTAGATGAAAACTTTTCCATTCAAAAGATTTCACACGAGTTCGTGTCATTTTATTTGTCTTTAGAAGGAGCAAACGAAAATGAAGTATAAAAAAATCTTTGTCGTCAGTCCGCCATTTTATTCGCATTTTAACCCTTTGCTCGTGTTAGCCAAAAGTTTTCAGGAACAGGGTGCACAAGTGACAGTTGGCTGCAGCATCGAATTCAAGGAACAAATCCTGAAAGAGAATTTTGCTTTTTATGAAATCGACATCAGTTCCAATAAAAATACAGGGACCAGTGAAGACACCGTGCAGCCGGATACGGAGAGAATGAGATTAGAAGAATTCTTTGAGTCGACTAAAAAGGGGGCGGTGGAAACACTGATCACCCAGTCCCGCCACCGAAAGGCCGATATGCTGTACAATCCGCAAGAGCTCATCGACAAGATCAAGGCCATAGATGATTCCATGGATGTTGATCTCTATGTGGTGGACATCTTATCGTATTCGGTTACGCTGAGCTTGTATTTCTTGGGGGTGCCTTTTGTGACGTTTTGCCCGCCTCATCCCAACACCATTCCAAGAGATGGACGGTATTTCAATGTGCCGAAAAGCTGGCCTGAGGCGATAACGGTCGACGAAGAAGATCTGAAGAAGTTAAAGCAAGTTTCCACCCAAACGCAACAGGAGTTTACTGAAGTCTTTAACAATATTATCAGTGAAAATAAGTCGATTAAAAAAATCAGCAATGCGTTCAGTTTAGTGTCTGAAATCGCGGTGATCTACAACTATTTTGATTTCAACAATATCGAAAAAAGTGAAGAAAACCCGAAAGAGCTGTTTATAGGAAATTCATTTCAAGCGGTTGCCTTGGATGAAGAATGGATGGAAAAGATAGCTACAAAAGAAAAGAAAATCATGATCAGTTTGGGAACTTTTTTATCGAATAGAAAAGACGTACTGGAAAAACTGATCCTGTCGGCCAGGGAAAGTCATCCTGATGCGCTCCTGATCGTTTCGGCAGGCAGCCATTCGGAGGAATTACAAAAATACAGCTCGCCCAATACGATCATCGAAGGTTTTATCCCTCAAGTAGCGCTTATGCAATATGTAGATACCGTTCTCTTTCACGGTGGATGCAACACCTTGACAGAAGCGATGTACCACGGGAAAGAGATGGTCATCCTGCCATTTTCCAGCGATCAGTTTAATATCGCCTATGACATTGAAAAGCACAATTTAGGAAGAGTATTGGATCCGAATAATTTCAGCCAATTAGAATTAGCGAAAGCATTGGCTGAGCTAGAAGAAACTTCTAAAGACAATTTACGCTATTGGCGAAACGTCTCAAGAGACAGAGGCGCAGATTATGCGGTGAAGAAAATATTGGAGATTGAATAACATACAAATATATAGGCTGACTAGTAAGTCGATATTCCGCAAAACAGCTGCGCTTTCCGCGGGCTCGCGCCCAAGCCTCCTCGGTCTCTGCGCTCCCTGCGGGGTCTCGGTCGTCTCGCTTTACCGCAGGAAATGAATGAACGAAGCAGTGCTGAGTGCATTCATTTGCGACGCATCTGCCATGCAGATGTGGGAGCACAAGGGTTTTGATAGTGACGAGGAGGCTCAGCGCGTGAGCCGTGGCCAGACCGGTTGTCAGCAGGTGGCCCAAATCAGAGAGAGTCACGAACTACTACACTTTTCGAAAGCAATATCTCAAGGACTCGGAGCGCAATGTGGCGACTCCTGCGGAAGAACGGAGTGATGAGACCCCGCAGGCAATGAATGAACGAAGCAGTGCTGAGTGCATTCATTTGCGACGCATCTGCCATGCAGATGTGGGAGCAACGGTTTTTTTGCGATGCTCGAACGCAGTGAGAGTTGAGCACAAGGGTTTTGATAGTGACGAGGAGGCTCAGCGCTTCGTCCGCGGAAAGCGTCCGCATGGAGCGCAGAGTCCTATTTACCGAAGATGATAAGGTGGATTAATAGCTGAATAAAATTGAAAAGAGGTGTTGTATGAAGGAAGTAGTTGGAGCTGACACAAAGGCTAGGAATACAAACAAATACGATGTGGATGGCGTCCCCGCGTTAAAAGAAGCAATACCTTTGGGGTTGCAGCATATTTTCGCAATGTTTTTAGGGAACGTGGCGGTCCCGATCATCATCGCGGGTGCGGTCGGCATCACAGGAGCGGATTTGACGATCTTGATTCAAAGTGCCATGGTCATGGCCGGAATTGCAACGATCATCCAATGTTACCCAATATGGCTGGTCGGGGCGCGGCTCCCGGTCGTCATGGGGACGAGCTTTGGATTTCTGCCGACCAATCTCGTCATCGCCAGCTCCTACGGCATAGGCGGATTATTGGGTGCCAGCCTGATCGGCGGTTTGTTCGGCGGAGCTTTAGGGTTTTTCATAAGGAAAGTAAGGAGATTCTTTCCGAAAATTGTCACCGGTACAGTCGTTTTGACGATCGGTTTGTCACTATTGCCTACGGGAATTGTCTCGATGGCTGGAGGCAGCGGATCTGAAAATTTCGGGTCAGCTAAAAACTGGTTGGTAGCTTTATTGGTACTGGCCATTGTGCTGTTTCTCAATAGATATGCAAAGGGAATGGCGAAAACATCCTCTATTTTAATCGGTATTATTATTGGATATTTAGTGGCTCTGCCACTGGGGATGGTCGAATTTACAGCCATGAGAGAAGCCAGTTGGTTCTCAGTTCCACAACCCTTCTATTTCCCGATGGAATTTTACTGGGGAGCGATTCTCCCTATGATGATCATGTTTATCGTGACATCTGTTGAGACCGTGGGAGATGTGACAGCCATGACGAATGGGGGAGCAGGCAGAGAGCCTACAGAAAAAGAGCTTTCCGGCTCAGTCATAGCGAATGGTTTTACGTCTTCTCTAGGAGCGATTTTTAATTCCCTGCCAAACACCTCGTTTAGCCAAAATGTAGGGATGATTGCATTTACCAAAGTAATGAGTCGATATGTCGTAGCTGTGGGCGCCGGATTCTTAATATTGGCCGGCCTGATCCCTAAGATGGGCGCGCTTATCTCCACCATGCCGCCAGCCGTCATTGGAGGAGCCACCGTTATCATTTTTTCTCAGATTACCTTAACGGGCATCGCCATATTGACCTCGGAGCCTTTAAATGAAAGAGCCAAGATCATCATCGGATTGTCTTTGGTATTTGGACTCGGCTTAAGCCAAGTACCCGATGCGATGAATGGGTTTCCGGAAGTGATTAAGTTATTGTTTGGCGGCTCTGGTATCACAATCGCCTGCTTTATGGCGATTGCATTGAACCTGATCATTCCAGAGGAGCCTGCGGAAACAGAAAACGCATAGGGGAAATCACGCTCGACAACAATAACACGAAGAAAAGGCCGTATCCGGCAAGCTCAATGCTTAGCGGATACGGCTTTTGTCTGTTTCATTTGGTATTGGTGCTCAAAAAAAGAGCCCCCTTTAAAAAAGGAGGGCTGTGCCTAATTTGATCGCCTGTTCCAAACAATTATCTACTTTGTCTCGGTTCAAAGTTTTTTAACGGACCCTCTTGGCCAGCGATAAAAAATTAAGAAGCAGAGACATTTTTCTTCGGTTTAACGGGCTTGCCTTTTTGTGCAGCTTTTTTATCCTTCTGCAAAGAGTAGATTTTGGCAAGCGCCACAGATCCGCTTAACAGGAATCCCATCAACGCAGAGGCCAGAATGACAAGAATAAGCGGCCAATCCGCAGTGCCAAAAACGAAGTTGACAGGCACGGTATCCACATTGACAACTGCGAAAATGGTAATCAATACGGCAAACAAAAATGCGAGCAACACGAGCCACTGGAGTTTCATATGCGTACCCTCCTTTTGAAGTTAGTATGGTGAAAAGGAACAGGATTTCGTAAGTTATGTAATTTTCCGTACTTTGTGGGTAACGGAAAAGATGGTCAGTGCATATGAAACTGGTTAGCTCGCTGTTATCGAAAATAGTTGTGATAGAGTTGTTCTACTAAAATATAGCTACATTGTACACCTTAATTTCTATTAAATCATCAAAAAGGTACTATTTTTTGATTATAAAAAAGGTGTTGCTTACTTGATGATTCCATTTGAAGTATGACCTTGTTGTATCGGGTATAATTCGACTTATATACTGTCATGCATGGAAAAACAGTCGGACATTACGGGGGATGCGTTTGTATTGTTGGCTATTCGTCATTTCGTCTGACACAGCGACGATATGGAGATCGATGAAAATAAAAGTAGTGCCAAGCTACGGCACATCTTCCTTCAAAAAATATGGTTTTCAATTAGAAAATCGCTTCTTATTCAGTCGCAACTCTTCACAAGTTATAATCAAACGAGGAGGGGAACTCATGAATCTAAGTAATTTTAAAAAAACCGTTCCCGCAAAGCTTTACAAGCGAGGATTGGATTATTTTGAGCAGGGTTTCGTGGAACAATTGACGGAAGATACGCCGAACCGCTGGCATGCTTTGGTTTCGGGCACACAAGATTACGAAGTGTCGGTCAATTTAAGGAAAGACGGAACGATTGTCGGTTCTTATTGCACGTGCCCGTTTGAATCGGATTCGCTGTGCAAGCATGAAATCGCAGTGTGCTTGGCGATTAGTGAATATAAAGCAGTAAATGGTACGACTGCAGTGGATGTAATGGCGCAATTAAAGGCGCTGAAAAAAGCGGAACTGCTGGAAATCTTGGAAGAGCTGGTGGAGAAGCAGCCTGCCGTCCATCAGTATTTGACAGAGAAATTCTTGGATACGGGAGAGATGGATGAAGAAAAAGCACGCCAGCTGATACGGATATCAGCTTACCGAGCTGTCCGCAATGGCTTTATCGAGTGGGACTGGACAGGCCAAGCACTTGAAGGCGTTGAGGAAGTGCTTGAGTTTTTGGATGGCTTGGATTCACGGCAGGATGCCGAACAGATCATCCGACTCAGTTTGGTCGTCATCAGGGAATGTACGGGCATGCTGCAAATTGCGGACGATTCATCCGGAGAGATCAGTTCAGCGATTTACGAAAGCTTGGAGAAGGTCGACGAAGCTCTGAGAGAGTGGCCAGGAGAAGTGGATGAAGCGATCGTCGATAGGATGCTTGAACTGTTGTATCCGCATATCTTGTTTGGATTGGAGCAGGACATGACCGATGCACCGAATGATTTGGTGGAATCTGTCTTGCGATGGAACGAAAAAGGAGAGTTCGGAGATAAGCTCTATAATTTCATTGAAAAACTGATTGCCAGTAAGGAAATGCAAAGCAAGACGTATCATTATTTAGAAGAGCGGTTCCGGGTGTACCAGCTATGGGTGCTGCAAAGACACAGCGGGCAGGATGCTGTCGAAGCATTTTATTCAAAGCATCATCGCTATCCGGCTATCCGTAAAGCCCAAGTTCTGCAGGCGCTGAGAGCCAGTGAATTCGAGAAAGCCCTTAAGCTATGCGAAGAGTCGGAAAAGTTAGATGCGGATTTTGCTGGGCTTTTACATGAATGGAAAAAGCTTCGTTTTAAAGCTTACGAAGGGATGGGCAATACAGCGGAGATGATCGACCTCAGTGCCAAGTTTACACTTGATGGTGAGGAAGAATATTACTTTAAGCTGAAGAATTTAGTGAATCCCGAGCAATGGCCGAATAAGTTGGAGGCGCTTCTGGCCGATATGAAAAACCGTCCGCGGAGCCGGCCTTTGTATCTCGGGATTCTAATTGAAGAAAAGAGGATGGAAGACCTGCTGGATTATTGCAGGAGGGATATCTCTGCAATCGAGCAGCTGTATCCGCACCTGTTGGCGGATTATCCGCATGAAGTGAATGAAATCTATACCGCCTATATTTACCGACAAATCGATCGGGCTTCCAACCGTAAAGCCTATTGGACTGCCTGCCAAAAGATCAAGTCGTTCAAAAACGCGCTCGGTACTCAAGCGGCGTATCGGTTGGTCGAAGAAATCAAATTCATGTATCCGAAACGGCCAGCGCTGTTGGATGAGTTGGGGAAGGTGAAGTTGAAATAACCATTTTGCTTCCTGATAAGCGCAGTAAAAAAAGCCGGATTCATTAACCTCACTTAAGGGTTAATGGATCCGGCTTTAGTATGTTCAGTTAGAGTAAATGCTGTGCCAATAAATGATGGATGTCCAATCGTTTGACTGGTGAATGTGGAAACCGCTATATGGATTTTAAGTTTGCAACTCCGGCAAGGGTTTATCTTTTTTCATTATCGAAAACCCGCTCCAGGCGAATAGTGCAGAGGCGATATAGAAAATGCTTGATATTGTGAAGAAATCCACTAAATAGCCGGTGGCAATGACCGCTGCCGCTGCAGCAATTGACGTCCAAATATGGTAATTGCCAATTTCTTTTCCGGCGCTTTCTTTTAATACATGTCTGGCCAATACGGTTTTTTCAGAATTTTTTTGGACTGCACCAAGAACTCCCATAAGGATTTGCAAAATATAGACATGCCATATTTCGTTTGCCAGGGGGAAGACAAGCAATATTAGCGCCATCCCCCAGGAATAGATGCTAAGCAGTACATGGTCGCCCGCTTTGTCAGCGATTTTACCGATGAGCGGGTAGCAAATCGCAGCGGTCAACGCAAACAGTCCATATGCCCAGCCAAACTGGGAATAGGAATTTCCAACGTTTCTGAGCATCAGGATGTAAAAAGGGAAGATCATGCTTGAGGCCATGACGATGGTTCCTTGATAGACGATGAATCGTTTATAGTTCATTGCTTATACTCCTCATAGAAAATATTCACAAACCGCCCGCTCGGATCATATTCTTTTTTTAAGTCGAAAAACTCGCTTGTCCTTGGATAGGCTTCTGCCATTTGCTCTCTAGTAGGGTAGCCAAAATACGGCAGGTAATAGCTTCCTCCATGGTCGAGCGTCACATCCACCATGTTGCGGACGACCCTTCCAGTATCTTCAATGCTCTGTGCATCTGTTCCTTGATTGATCAGGAGGACGAGCGAGAACATATCTTCCTTCGCATAAGACAGCACCGCTTTTTCATTTTTTTCAACATAACGGATGGTGATATTCAATAAATTAAATTGATCTTCATCGATTAAAGTTTCTCTCAAGTCATCAATATACGCTTCAAAATTTTCTGCAGGAACAAAATATTCCTGAAGGACTTCGGTGTTTTCGGGATGGCTGTATTCCATGAATTCGGAATCCGACCGCATGACATTGTTTCGTGAAATCAATTTTCCATCAATTGAAGCTGAATAGGTTTTCTGGGTATTCCAGAACACTTTTTTTCCTTGCTCATTCAGCCGGGCAAGTCCGAGGAAAAATTTCGGAACAGCGATCAAGGTCTCCTGCTTTAATTTTTGGGGCTCCATGGGAAGGCCTTCCCGCTCCATTTCCTGATAATTGATGACATACATGTCTTTCAAAAACGAGTCAGGGGATAAGGAAATTCGCGCCAAATGCATCTTCATGCTTTCGTCTGCTTTGACGTTGTCGTTAAAATAATCACTGTATTCGTCATACTGAAGCTGTTCAGAATGTATTTCATACATTTCATCGTCTGTCAGCTTCAATGTCACGTCCAGAATGACGCCGAATAAACCATAGCCTCCTATAACCGCTTGGAACAGCTCGGGGTTCTGAACCGAACTGAGCGTCAGGATCTCACCGTTTGCATCAAGCAGGCGAAGGGATTCGACAGTGTCGATCAAGCTGCCGTTTTGGATATCGAGGCCATGCGCATTGACGCTTAAAGAGCCGCCGACAGTAAAAATATTTTGGGACTGGCTGACTTTTAATGCTAGCCCATATGGATTGATATAGTCCTGAATGTCACTCCAAGTCGCTCCGCTTTGGATCGTAATGGTTTTTTCTTGTGCATCGAATCTCAGAATTTTATTATATGGTTTCATATCAAGAAGGATGCCGTCGGGATACACCGTATGTCCACCTTGGCTGTGCTGCATGCCGGCAATGGCTATCGGCTCTCCTTCCGAATTGGCATCGAGGACCACTTGCTGAATTTCGGCCGTGCTGTCGGTCGCTTTTATCGCTTTCATTTTTACTGGCAGCAAGCGGCTCTGGTCTTCTGCTACCGGCTCAGCTGATTGTCCAGTAAAATAAAGGATCGACAGGAATAAGAAAGTGATGTAAACAAAGAGCATCAAATAGCGTTTCATAATAGGTTTTATGCACTTCCTTCTGGTCCGGTATAACACTGCTTTTGATTTTACAATACCAAAGCTTTCTGGAAAATACTATGTTATTCGATATCTTATATGTTTGGTAAACACCGCCTAAGCGGCAGGTGAATAACTAATTGTTAAACTCGAGAAATGAAAGATGATTCATGAATTTTTTTATCTTGTCGTAAATCGTTAGCTTCCTCGCGCACAGGGGAGAGATTTAAAAGAGACTGGTAAGCTTCTTTTATCCTTTATGATCGGTTCTTTAGTAAAATATGAACTACCAAAGAAATGAGGCGTAGCTAATGGAATATATTTATCTCTTGATTGCGGCAGTTTTAGTTATAGTAGTTGGCGCCTTTATTTATGTAAATGTCAACTTGACTATGTACATTTTCGCTTGTTTAATGATGCACAACTTCACTCGTTTTCAGAAGCTAAATGATGCTTGATGCGATAAGATTCGCCGACAATGCTGACCACCGTAGCGTGATGCAAGATGCGGTCCAGGATGGCGTTGGCGATCTTCGTATCCTGAAAGACCTCGTCCCACGACTTGAAGTTTACATTGGTCGTGAAGATGGTGCTGCGCTTTTCGTACCGCATATCAATGAGTTGGAAAAAGCTTTTGGCATCTTCCGGATCAATCGGTAAATAGCCGATTTCATCAATGATGAGAAGTTTGTATTTCGTGTAGTGTTTTAAACGGGCCTCTAAGCGATTCTCCAATCGCGCTTTCTTTAATTGCTGAAGAAGATCATGGCACTTGATAAAATAGGTGCTTGTTCTTTTCTTGGCGGCTGCGATTCCGATGGAAGTGGCCAAATGGGTTTTGCCCACACCGCTGGTGCCTAAGAATACGATGTTCTCCAGGTTCTCGATAAAGCGCAGGGACAGAAAATCATACATCTGCCCTTTGTTGACGGTTGGCTGGAAGTCGAAATCAAATTGATCCATCTCCTTTAAATGAGGAAAAGCCCCGACCTTCACCATGGATTGAAGCATATTCTTTTCGCGCACGTCGATTTCATAGTTGGTCAATTTCACCAACATCTCCACAAATGACAGTTGGTTCGAGATGCTGAAGTCGACGACTTCATTGACGTGTGCGGTCATTTGCTTCAACTTTAGGTACTCTAAATTTTGAACAAGTTGCTGATAGGTATTAGTCATGCTTGTACACCTCACCGATCGCTGCCAGATTTCCTTTAGCTAATTCCTCGATGTTCGGATAATCGGGAAGGGCTTGGCCTAAACTTTCCTGATAATGGACCGGTTTGTAGTTCAGAGGCGACTGACTAATGGGATGCTGGACAAGCAGCTCTGTGTTATCATACACATATAGTTGGTCATCATATGTTTGTAGACCTACGGTCTTTCCTTGATACTTGGCTGGTACCGAGTAGTGTTTTCCTTTATAAGGAACCATATTTGAAGGGTTGACCTTTACAAGCGTGTGATTGATCTGATAAGAATCTCTTATTTGTTTCCGTGGTAGGGGCAATAAGAGGTTCTTTTCTTGTTTTAGTGCAAATACGGGTATTTTATGCGTCCCTTGATGAAACGATTGATTGATCCGTTCGCATAGCTTTTGCACAAATTGATGCAGCTCTTCCAAGTTGAACTTGCCTTGATAGGCATGGATTTCATCCAAGTATTTCATCGGTGCTTCCACTTTGCCTTTCGTATTCGGTTTTCCGGCAATGCAGGGATGTACTTTGAATCCATAGTCTTGCGCAAATTGGGCGAACTTCGCATTGACCTTTCCCTTGGAATAACGGGTACGGGAATCGTCCATGACGGTTTTCATGTTGTCGGTGACAATCACTTTCGGCACACCGCCAAAGGTTTCAAACGCATCGTTCATAAAGGAAAAGAGAACGGCTTGCGATTTGGAGATGCTTAGATGGAAAGCGCGGAATCGCGAATAAGAAAGCAAGAGGACAGCGACGTTGATGTAGACGACTTCTCCGTCCTTGGTTTCATAGGGCAGGTTTTCTTTCCAGTCCAGTTGGGCTTGTTCCCCGGGAGGGGTCTCAAAACGTGCACTCGATTCGAGGGGCACCGTTCGTTTCCCTTCCTTGAAATAGGCATTAAATTCAGGTGTTCGTTGAATATATGCACGGAAAGTCGATTGTCCGCATTTCAATCCGTGATTGTCTTTCAAGTATTGCCAGAGAATCCGTTTGTAATAGAAAACCTGTTTGGATTCGACGGATAGAAGAAGCGAAATGACTTCGTAAAATTCGTCGATTTGGGAGCCTTTCTTCTTGGTTTTGGATGGCGTGAAGCCGTTTAGGTATTTATCGATTGTTCGGCGGTCCACATCAAGCTTTCTCGCCAGTTCACTTTTGTTTATTTTCATTTTTAGATTCTCCATTAGGGTTTTAAATTTCGGTAAGTCACTCAATTTCTTCACTTCAAATTCCGTTTCAATCGCTAGCTGTATGTACATACTTAATCACCTCTAGATTAGTATGCCGATGCACATCAAAACTGTACATGCTTAGACAATCATTTTAGTACATAGTTAAGCTATCATTTCTAATTTATTTCAGAAAGAATAAAGACGCATCTATTCAAATAGAAGAAACGCCTAGCGAAAGTGTGGCGGAAGAGATAGAAGTGGAGGAGCCGGAACCCGAAGACGACGACAGCCAGTTGAATCCGGTCGTGACGGAAGTCGAAGACGCGGAACTCGTCAAGCACGGCTATAAGCGGATCGAGATCCCGGCGAATATGATGCCTGTTATCGCTGAGACGCTGAAAGACGGAGCAGTTATTTTCCATCAAAGCCGGACGTTCCGCGTGCAGTTCAGCCCGGAAGTTGTGAAAGGCTTGAAGGATAAGAGTATGACGCTCATTGAGCGGGTCAACGGCAAGGGCTATATGCCGGCGGTGAAAAAAGACGGCGTGAAAGGGATTTACGAGCAGGCGGTCTTGGTGAAACGGGTGAACCCTGGGCTCGTTGCCCATGCGAGCATGAGCCTGTTGACGACGGTGGTTGGCCAGCAGCAACTCATGGAAATTCAAAGTTCCTTAAAGAGCATGGAGAAAAAACTCGAGACGCTCATTCAACACCGTGAACACGATTTCGCCGGGAAAATCGACGCGCGTTTTGGCTATTTCAAAGAAGTCATCGAACGCTTCCGGAGAAACGGCATCACACTCGGCGGCGTGGAAGACGCGGAAATCGAAGGCTTTTACACGGCGACGCTGCAGGATTTGAAAGTGCTGACGAAAGACTTGAAAGCCATTGTGGCGAGTGTCGAAAGTTTGAAAGAGCACGAAACGCTGCGGAAATGGGGAGAGGCCCCGGTGAAAAAAGAGTACGAGCAACTCATCGGGCGCTTCAACACCAAGCAGGAACTATTGCTATTGAATGTGCAGTTTATCCAAGAATGCTACGAGCCATATTTGCGGACCATCCGCAATTACGAAGAAGCCGACGTAAAATCGCAGACTTTGGCAGAGATCGTTGCGGAGAATCACGCGTTGATCCAAAGCATTGAAGAGAAAGTGAAAAGCATTGAAGAAAACTATAAAGTGAAGATCAACTTCGGTCTGAAAGCCTTGAAGTATCGAAACTTGGAGAGTTTGAAAGAGTTGGCGCCTGTGAAGATTAATGAACAACAAGCTGCCGAGCAAGAGATTCCTTCTGAAGTGTTGGTTGAAGTGACGGAAGATGAGAAAGCTTATGCGTATGTGCCGCGGAGAAATGAATAGTACCGAAAACACCCTGTACCTGAGTAACGGCAAATGCCGCTCGCTTGGTAGAGGGTGTTTATTCTAGTTGATCAAATTCAGTGGTATTTAAAGTTCGGTGGGATCCATTTCCGCTTCTCTTATTTATAGAAGCAGTTGAATTAAAGACAGCATTAAAGCGTTTTTAAAAGCTCATAATCATTATCGATATGAAAACCATATTTTGTATAGAAATTCTTTTGTCTAATTTTTTGTTCGTCATTTTCGAAAGACATTTCACCGGTTATTGTAGTTATGTTTCTTTTCTTAGCTTCTTTAATAAGGTAAGTCATAAAAATAGATCCATACCCTTTACTATACTTCTTTATATGAGGTTTATTGCAGTTCTCTAACACTTGAATATCACTGATTTGTAAAGAATGTTCATTTAAAAAAAGAATCATTGATGATCGATCAATCTTTGTCCAGTGAACTGAGTACAACCAAAAATTCAATACTGGACCTTCTTTATCTTCATGGAGAGCCAGCAAAACTGGCTCTCCATATTTTGTTTCTAAAAGGGTAGCCACAATTCCGCCTTCGCCTGGCTTATTGAATTCTTTCAACCTTTTTTTAAGTAAAAAAAATTTGAATTTGTTTATTGATTTTACCATTACTTCCATACATTCACCCCTTTAGTTTTAATACGTGGAATGTATTAAATAGTTCCGATATATTTTTTATCAGATGAACATAGAAACGTAGAATTGACGGAACTTAATTCTTTTCGATTTATGTATCCATATGTAATAACACCTTTTCTTGTTAATTATAAGATGTTGATGATTAACAATAAAATATTCACTGAATCGGGCTGTAATTTCATGTGCTATTCTGGAATTGTCTTACAAGGGAAAGGGGAATCTAGCATGAGTACAGTTAATAGAGCGCTACAGTCTATAGGGAAATCTAATTTCGTTCACTACTTCGAGGATTATAAGGAACTGGCATTTAGCAAGGAAAAACTAAGCGGGAAAGATAAAATGCCTTTGGCTAAAAAGCTTTTAGAGGATAATCCAAATGCTTCTAAAATTTCTGGACAATTAATCAGGATTTCTTCAGCTATTACCATATTTAAAAATGGGTGGGAAGAGGAAGCTTTAAAAGAAGTCATTGCTTCAAAGCATCACTCGATCAGTAAAGAGATAAAAGCAAAAGCCGCGACCTTAATTAGTATGAGATAAAAACCGAAAGAGTCTATTAATAAACTATTAAATAATAGAACCCAAAAACTTAATATGCTATAATTTAGACATAAAAAAAGACCGAGTGCGCTAACACCCGGTCGATGCAGTACATGCCGTATAAGTGCGGCTGGCCAAATTGAAGATGTTTTAAGCAAAGAGTAACCACCTACAATCCTGGCAGGGAGAAGGCGGTTACTTCTTTTTGTTGATGGCAATTGCGATGATCGCGACTCCAGCGGTCAAAGCTGAAGTGAGGAATATACCAAATTGAAATAGCATATTCATAGCATCGTAAGTTACCATATCTAAACACCCCCTTTCTCAAGGGAGTGCCAACCGCCCGTCCACTTTATGTAGCTGCATTTTTTATTTTATCACGCAGATAGAGAGTTTACTATTGCGGATAAAATGTATGGAACTTGTGCCACATTCATTAAATAAAAAAAGATCGAGGCGGCATACATCAAAGCCAACCTTGATCCTTTATGAATAATAAGATTTCCCAATAAAATTCATTAAGAAATTTCTTTAGGGCAGCGGGTGGGATGACCACACGCCCAGTATCAGGAGAAGTGCTTTAACACCCAAATTGTTAAGCAAGTTTCTTACTCTCAATGTAGTTTGTTTTAGCATATACATTCCCCCTTTAAGGAATCGAACCTCGGAATTACTTCGAATTAACGTATCGATGAACTCAATCACCGATATAACAAGCAGCAATTCTCCCGCACCCCTAAAGGAACTTCTTTAAAGATAGTATAAACTTTATATTTTGAGAATTCAAATGGCACATTTATAAAAACACCCAACACTAAATGGTTGATACCGAATACCAACTCTTTAGTGTTGGGTGTTTTTTTACATTTTTAAAATTCAGTGCGATTCCAAATCTGGTTTAATCCGTTTCTGCGTCGCCTGTTCATATGAATAAGCCAGTTCAATCAACCGCGCTTCGCTGAAGGCCTGTGCACTGAACGTAACACCGACCGGATGCCCGCTGCTCGCGTAACCGGCTGGCACGGTAATAGACGGATAGCCCGCTTTTGCCGGCATCCCCGCGCCGCGGTTGTTTTGGAATAACAATGCGTCGAGTTGGTGTTCTTTCATGACGAGGTCGATGCCTTCAGTCGTTGAAGAACGCCAATCGATTTCACGGTGCTTCAAGTATGTCGCGTCGTTCGGATCGTCGCTCAAGTTTTGTGCTTTCTCCAGTTCCGCCTGGCCGAATTTCATGCGGCGCTCGGGGTCTTGTTTGTTGAAGGCAATGACGTCAGCGAGTGATTTGACCGGCACGTCATCTGGTGTAGTGGCGAGATAGTCATTGACGCCGCGCTTGAATTCATACCATAACACGTCTGATTCAAACTCCTGCTGGGAAATCGTCAATTCGACGACGGTGGCGCCGAGTGCTTTGATTTGCTCGATTGCTGCGTCCATAATGGCGCGTTCTTCCGGTGCTTCGTGGTTCAAGTACGAAAGATCGACGCCGATATGGGCGCCTTTCAAGCCGTCTGATTTGAGATGCGGCGTGTAATCGGTGAGTGCGCATGCTGTGCTCCCCAGTGTCGCCGGATCTTGTTCGTCGACGCCGGTCATGGCGCCGAGCAAGATTGCCGCATCTGCCACGGTACGTGCCATCGGTCCTGCGGTATCCTGGCTTTCAGCAATCGGGATGATGCGCGAGCGGCTGATGAGCCCGACGGTCGGCTTGATGCCGACGATGGAGTTGGCGCTTGATGGGCTGAGAATCGAGCCGGACGTTTCTGTGCCGACACCGACCACCGCGAAATTCGATGCGATCGCAGCACCCGTCCCGGAGCTCGAACCACCGACATCTTCCGGTTCAAAGACATCGATGCCGTACGGATTTTTCACTTGGCCGGCGAGTGAGCTATAGCCGCTCGGGCCGTCTTGCGACATGAAATACGCCCATTCGCTCAAATTCACCTTGCCAAGAATGATGGCGCCGGCGTCGCGCAGTTGCTTCGCGACGAACGCATCTTCTTTCGCAAAATTGTGTTCAAGTGCGATGGCACCGGCAGTAGTCGGCATCTTGTCTTTTGTTTCTATATTATCTTTCAGCAACACTGGAATGCCGTAGAGCGGGCCTTGACCGTCCTGTCCGCGTTTTTCGTCCAGCTCGGCTGCGATTGCCAATGCGTCTGGATTGATGGCGCGGACGGAATTGATTTTCGGTCCGTTTTGATCGAGTGCTTCGATCCGGTCGAGATAGGCTTGGACCAATTCGACGGAGGTCAGTTTTTGGTCATGGAAGGCTTGTTGAATATCTTCAATGGTCGCTTCGATCAGTTTAAATGTGCTTGTTTCCATATGTATGCTCCTCGCTATAATGATGTACTACCTTTAATTGTACATGAATTCGTAATTTTGTATAAAGTTTTGGTCGATGTCCCTGTGCACGACACAATTCTCCGGGTGAAAACCTTGGTGTGGAAGGGCTTGAATGTTGCGACGTCCCTGTGCACGACACAATTCTTCAGGTGAAAACCCTGTTGTGGAAGGATTTGTATGTTGCGACATCCATGTGCACCACACAATTAATAGATGTTTCAATAACTGGAATAAAGTCCTATTTTTAATAATTAATCCTTTTGCCTACTTCGGAATACGAAATATTCTGTTATATTAAGAGCTGGTAATAAAAATTTCAAGGTGAAGGGATGTTATGTGGATGAAAAAAGTTTTTGCAGGATAGCTCTCGGTAATGCTGGTGTTGTCAGCGTTTGTGCCGACAATGGCCGCAAATGAAACGGGGGCTAGTGCGACAGAACAAGCGACTGCGCTTGAAGTGAGCCGTTCGGTCTTTTCGTTGACCGAAGCGCGCACTGTCGAAGTGTCGGCTGATTTAGGCGAAGGGGTCGATTTGGAAGATGTCGAATTCCAGTTCGGAGGAAAGCCGTTGTCTGAATGGCAGCAATGGACAGAAGGCCAACAATACAATGGCGACCCATTCATCACAGTGGTTGAAGAGCCTTCTTTTGTGGAAGGCACGAACAAAATCACCGCCGTGCTGGAATTTGGTTTATTGTACGGGACGGATGATTTGTCCAACCGCACGATCCGCACGCAATACCAGCAATTTATCGGCGATTATGAACTGGCGCTGATTGATTCGGCAAGCGGCGACAAAGCGGCAGCGACTGTCGAATTGAATGTCTACGATGAGTTCAAGTTTTACGATGAATTAAAACCGGCGATCGATGATATTTTCGCAGCCGCTGAAGAAGATGCGGACAACGATCGCTACCTCGAGTATCAGACCGTCGGCAAAACGGTGGAAGGGCGCGATATTCATTTCGTCATTTTGGCGCGAGATGAGGCAGCGGTCGATCAGTATTTGAATGAAACTTTGCCGACTGCGCTTGAAGATCCGGAAAGTTTAATTGAAAAACTTGAGAACGATACGATGGGCGATTACCAAGTGCCGATCTGGTTCAATAATATCCACCCGGACGAAGTGGAAGGCGTGGACGTGCAAGTTGAGTTGTTGGAGAAATTCGCTTTGGAAGACGAAGTGAAATTCATGAATACAGACGGCGACACGGAATTTGAAGAGAACTTGAACGTTGACGAGGTGCTCGACGATGCGATTTTCCTCTATATGTTCACGAGCAACCCGGACGGCAGAGCGGCCAACACGCGCGCGAACGCCGAGGGCTTTGACTTGAACCGCGACAATGCGTACCAAACGCAAGTGGAAACGCAGCAAGTGAATGAAGTGCTGTCGAAATGGACGCCGCTATCATTTGTGGATTTCCACGGCTATGTGGACGGGTTCTTGATCGAACCGGCAACACCGCCGCATAACCCGAACTTTGAATACGATTTATTGATCGACAATATGATGGAACAAGCCAATGCGATGGGCCAGGCGGGCATCGCGAATTCCGAGCTGACCTCGTATTTCATTGCCAAAGACGGCTACGGTTCCGGTTGGGATGATATGACGCCAGCGTACACCGCAATTTACGCGATGCTTCACGGTGCGCTCGGCCATACGATCGAAGTGCCGACATTGAGCCAGGACGGCTATAATGCACTTGTCGGCAGCGGACTCGGCGCGGCGAATTACGTGCATGACAATAAAGACCAATTGTATAAAGAGCAATTGGAGATCTTCAAACGCGGCGTGGACGGGGAAGATAACCGTGCCGTCGATGAATATTACGTCAATGCGGCAGGTGAAGTGATCGGCCGTGACCGCGGAGACAATGAAAACTTCTTCCCGGATTACTACGTGATTCCGACAGATGACAAGAACCAGAAGAATGCGTTGGAAGCTTATAATATGGCGGATTATTTGATTCGCAACGGCGTGGAAGTCGAAAAGACCGTGAAACCTGTCGAGGTGGACGGGGTAACTTATCCGAAAGGCACATTCATCGTGCCGATGGACCAGGCGAAACGCGGCTTGGCGAATGCCATGCTCTATGAAGGTGATAATGTTTCCGATTGGGATGCGATGTATGACCCGATCGTCGTCAACTTCTCCGATTTGAGAGGCTTTGATTTGGAAGAAGTTCGTGTTGAAAATGCATTCGATGGAAAGACTCAAGAACTTGAAGAAGCGGTTGTTCCGACAAGCACGGTAAAAGGAAACCCGCCGAAACAAATTCTCGAGAACTCCACGAACGATGCAATCCGCGTCGTCAACGCGTTGCTTGCTGACGGCAAAACAGTGGAAGTGCTGACGGAAAGCAAAGGAAAAGCGGAGGCTGGCGATTTCGTCGTAGCAACGAACGATCTTCGCGCGTATGCCGATGATTATTATTTTGAGACGCAAGTATTCGGCAACGGCAAAAATGCCGAAACCGAAGTGCTGGAGCAGCCAAGTGTTGCGGCCACCGGTTCTGCGCAATTGAACTTCTCGTTGCGCCAGCTTGGCTTTGAACTGACGGACGCTGCAGCAGCGGATGTCATCGTCAGCGATGGCGGTTCATTTAACGCAGCACAAATCACCGGCAAAACTTTTGTCGGGATCGGTGCACCTGCACTTAACGCTGTCAGTAAGAGCGGCTTGCTTCCAGGCTTTGCGTACACGAGCACCGGAAGCAGACACGAAGGGCTCGTCAAAGCCGATGTCGCGGAGCATCCGCTGACTGCCGGATACGAGCAGCAAGAAAATCTCTACGTCACGACCGGTTCGTGGATTTCAAGCGTACCGGAAGGCGCAGAAGTGCTCGCGAGCTTCCAGGACAGCGACGATTTCTACCTCGCCGGCTGGTGGCCTGGCTATGAACAAGCGCAAGGCCAAACGATGGCGATTACGGCTGATGAGGGAGAGACGACGTTTAACTTGTTTGCCAACTCTCTGGCATTCCGTGCCCATACTGAGCACAGCTACCGCTTCATTGCGAACTCGATTTACGATGCAGTGAGCGTTGAAGCTGAAGTGGTGGTGAAGGGGAAAGGGAAGAAGAAGCAGTAGGTGATGTCCCTGTGCACCACACAATTCTCCGGGTAAGAACCTTGATATAGCGGCGTTTGCGTCACGCAACGCCCCTGTGCACAACACAATTTGAGATCCGCTCCATTCGACAATGGAGCGGATCTCTTTTTATTCGCCAGAGAAATTTCGGAAGCCGAATGATTTGAATTCATAGAGCTGTAAGAGTAATCTGAAAATAGATTTGAGAGGAGTGGAAGTAGATGGTAAAAGCAATTCCAGAAGTGACATTAAATGACGGCACAACTTTGCCGGTGACAGGGCTCGGTACATACGGACTGTGGGGAAATGCCGGAGCGAACGCCGTCAGCAGCGGCATCAATGCGGGATACCGTTTGATCGACACGGCGTATAACTACGAAAACGAAGGCGCGGTCGGCGAAGGCATCCGGCGCAGCGGCATTTCCCGTGACGAGCTATGGGTGACTTCCAAGCTGCCGGGACGCTATCACACATACGAAAAAGCCTTGGTGGCGATCCAGGAATCGCTATTCCGGGCACAATTGGATTATTTCGACCTGTATTTAATTCACTGGCCATTGCCGAATCAAGATACGTACGTGGAGGCATGGCAAGCCTTGATCGATGCACAGAAATGGGGGCTCGTCCGCTCGATCGGTGTCAGTAATTTCCTGCCTGAGCACTTGGATCGCATCATCAAAGAAACAGGGGTGACGCCGAGTGTGAACCAAGTGGAATTGCACCCGTTCTTCAACCAGGCACATCAGCGAAAAGTGCACACGGACCTCAATATCCAAACGCAATCGTGGAGCCCAATCGCCAGAGCGAAGGATATCCTGTCGAATGACACCATCAGCCAAATTGCCGAATCCCATCATAAAACCATCGCGCAAGTCGTCTTGCGCTGGCAATACCAAATCGGCTCGGTGTCGATTCCGCGTTCCACCTCGCCTGAGCGCCAGCGTGAAAACCTGGCTATTTTCGATTTTGAATTAAGCGACAGTGAAATGACGGCGATTTCGGATTTGTCCCGCCCGGACGGCAGGTTGTTTGATATGGACCCGGCGACGCATGAGGAGTTTTGATGTCCCTGTGCTAGACACAATTCGAGTATCCGGATTCCTGTGTTAGAAGGAATCTGGTGAAAAAATATCCCTGTGTGAGACACAATTAAAGACACATCCGCTGCGAAGGCTAGCGGATGTGTCTTTGTTGTTTTATTCATCAGAACGAATTGTGTGGGAATTGTGTGGTGCACAGGGACAGGGCTTACGGCTGTGCAGCGGTTTGTTGAGTAGAAACCGGCTGAGCATTCGTTTTAATAAAGATAAACAGCAAGCCAATCACTGCGAATGACAGAAAAGCGATCGGGTAGGACATGCCGTCGATCAAGACGCCCGCCGCGATCGATCCGATCGATTGCCCGATGCCGAGCGAGAAGAACGACAAGCTCACGCCGACAGACGGCGTATCTGGGAAATGGCGTGTGCCCCAGACGATGAATAAGCCAGTCATGAAAATGAATGAGATGCCGAATAAAATCGCCGACAGGTAGATGGCGGCAGAATGCTGAATGGTCAGGGTGACGAGAGACGCCGTCGCCACCAACACGCCGAGACGGTAAGACCAGCCGAGCCCCAGACGTTGAATAATCGTTCCGGCGATGCCGCCGATGATGCCGGCTGCGCCCATGACGATCCAGAAAATCATGCTTTCCGGCACCGAGAAATCGTGCGCTTCGGTCAGGTAGCTTCTTGAAAAGGTCCAGTAAATGGAGGAGCTGAAGCCGATGCCGATTGCCGCGAGAATCATAAAGCGCGCTTGGCCGAGCAGGCTCAGTTTAAACTGGCTGCCAGTGGATTGTTCCGGTTCTTCTTCCGGACGGTCGATCGCGCGTGCATTCCACCACAGCGTCAAGAACGCCAGGATTGCGAACAGCACGTAGCCCCAGCGCCACTGTTCGGCAAAGACCAGTGCGACAGGGCCGCTCGCGACGACTCCGACACTCGTGCCGGTATTGATCCACGTATTGCCTCTATCGCGCTCGCGGCTCTCAAGCGATTGCGCGACGACTTGGCTGAAGGCGGGCGATACCCAACCGCTCCCGAGTCCCGCGACAAATGCGCTGATGGCGAGTGTATAGAAACCTGGCGACATAGCCATTCCGAGCATGCCGATAAAGGCAGAAGCGCCGGAATACAACACGACGTGGCGGGCGCTCATTTTATGGATGAAGATAGCCGCTGTCACCAAGGCCAGTGTATAGGCGGCATACGCCACCGAACCGATCAATCCCGACTGGCTTTCGGATAAATTTAAGGCGCTGCTGATTTCCGGCAAGAACAAACCGAAACTGTATCTGGCGAACGCATAGGTGACACCGATCATGGCGATGCCGGGCAAAACGATTTTCCACATGATAATTCACTCCTTTTATTAGATAGAACGGTCATTATATTTTTAAGATAAAAAAATAGAACTGTTCTGAGTGCCGTTCTTAATTTCTTATTATAGATAGAACGGTCACTATACTTTTGAGGTAAAAAAAGTAAGCAATCCGCTTACTTATAAATGTTGCACCAAAGCCATCAAGGCATCTTCGACATCATCCAATGGAGAAAATTCCGCCAAGGATACGGCTCCTTCAAACAGCAAGGACAAGCGCGTCGCTTCGGTGGGCGTAAGCCCGTTCGACAGGAACAACTGCTTGGTGTCTTCTTTATGGTTCGTCACGAGCTGGACAATCGCGTGGTCGGGTTCGCTGACGAATTCTTCTTTCGCCCGCAAAAACATGCAGCCATTGGAAGCGGTATGCTTTAGCCAATTCAAATGGCCGATCGCTAGCCGTTGTGCAACCGAGCCCGTCGCTTGTTGTTTCGCCTGTTCGAGATAGTCCATATAAACTTGCGATCTGCGGGTCAAGATTTCCAAGATCAGTTCATCTTTGGAATTAAAATGATTGTACAGCGTCATCAGCGCCACGTCCGCTTCTTGGACAATCGCCTTCAAGCCAATGGCATGAAAGCCGTGTTGGTAAAACAGCTGTTCAGCAGCTACCAGTAAATCTTCTTTCTTGGTGCTCATGAGCCACTCCTCCATTAATTTAGATATAACGGTCACTCTAAAATTAACAGCTATGGATAGCGGATGCAAGTGAAACCTGTCCAAGTGCAAAAAAGGCGTGAGGGTTTTGCTGCTCACGTGAAGGGTAAATAATTGGATGAAGATGGTAAACGTAAATGGAGATTGTTTTGGCAGGAGTTTGAGTGCAAACAGGGAAATACGCATATAACGGGAAGTCAGGTGAATTCAGAGTTATTGTGGAAAACGGGAAGCAGGAGGTGCACACGATGAAACGGATCTTAGCCATCAGCGATATTCACGGAGAGCTGGAATTATTCAATGAGTTGCTGGAGAAAGTGGCGTATGACGCATCGAATGACCAGCTGATTTTACTCGGTGATTATGTGGACCGCGGCCCGGATTCCAAAGGCGTGCTGGAGCGGGTCGTCGAATTGAAGCAGCAAGGCGCGATTGTGCTGCGCGGCAATCACGACCAAATGATGCTGGAAGCAGCGAGGGGTGAAACCGGCGCGGCGGGGAACTGGGTGCGCAACGGGGCGCTTTCCACTTTGCAAAGTTACGATTCTTCCATAAAAGGCATGAAGCTTCCGGCGATGGAGCTGTTTTGGGAACATATCGAGTTTTTGAAAGAGACGAAGTTTTATTACGAAGCAGATGGCTACTTATTCGTGCATGCAGGGGTTCAGCCAGGCGTTGCGATTGAAGAGACAGATCCGTATTTGTTGATGTGGATCCGCGATGAATTTCATCGAGGCTACGCAGGCGAAAAAAAAGTCGTCTTCGGCCACACACCGACATTTAAGCTGAGAGGGTCGGATGATACGAGCGTTTATTTTGGCGATAACCGCATCATCGGCATCGATGGGGGCGCGGTGTATGGCGGGCAGTTGAATTGTTTGGAGCTGCCGGGTGAGCAGGTGTATTTCGTGAAGAAAGAATGAGGCGGGCGTTTATTTCGAATGATACGTGCCCTGTGCTTTGGCTAGCGAGGGTATTTTTTATTCACCAAAAACCTGCTTCGCGCTTGTTTTCGGAGAATCGGGGGCTGCTTACCGAATGGCCGATCTGCGCTGTTCCAAGCCCCGTGACATCCAACCGACGATAAGCAGCAATAGCGCCGTGCTCACAATCAGCGCGATGAGATTCGGTGCAGCTTTTGTGTACAGGTCGTTGACGCTCGTCACCGACAGCCATTCCATAAACGAAGTGTCGGCAAAGGCCTGGTAGACGGCGAGTGTGTTGTTGGCGGCATGAAGCAAAATCGGCGCGAGCAAATTGCCGGTTTTGACATACAGGAGAGAGGCGATGACGGCGAACAGGAAGGCACCGAAAAAATTGAGGTGAAAGACGGCGAAGATCAAGCTCGTGATGCCAATGCCTTTCCACAAGCCGAATACGTCCATCAGCTGATTCAACAGGACGCCGCGGAAGACGAATTCTTCGGCGATCGGCGCGACGACGGCAACGATGAAACCGGTGGCGGCCAAATACCAAACGGCATCGGGGAGCGGCTGCGGTGTAAGAAAGAGATCGACCAAAGCGGGCGCTGTCGCCATGAGGCCGCGCAGCAATAGCCAATAGATGCTTATGGAAAACACCATGATTAAGAACGTAAGCCCGGCGATCGGCAATAGCCAGCGGGCGATGCCGCGGAAAAAGACGACTTCGCGCACTTTCACGCCGCGCTTTTGGAAGTAGTAGCTGCAAATCCATCCCGGCAAAACGATGTAGAAAATGAGCAACATGACGATGCTGTTCAGGAAGGGGTTGCCGGCAACTTGCAACAAGAAAGAAATCGAGACGATCGATGCGACTGTCATCAAACCGAGAACAAACCGTGGCTTCTTTTCCCTGACCATCCTCATCGCCGCCTTTCCGTAAAGTGCAGAACGAATTGTATTTTAATCTCATAATATCACGATTTTGCGCACGTTCAGAAAGAAATGAATAAAGGATGATCAACTGCTGCGCTGAATACAAAAAATGACAAAAAGAGCCCGGTTTACAAGAGAATTTATTGCCAGCATTAAGAGGAGGGATAAACATGCATAGCGGACGCCCAGAGAAAAGCATTCGAAAAGCTAAAATTATCGTGATCGGGACCGGATTTTCCGGCATTGCAGCCGCCGCCCGCCTGTTGCAAGAAGGCGAACGGGATTTGCTTGTGCTAGAGCGGGGCAGCGATGTCGGCGGGGTCTGGCGGGACAATCATTATCCGGGGTGTGCATGCGATGTGGAATCGCATTTGTACTCGTTGTCTTTCGCGCCGAATCCGGGATGGAGCCGGAAATTCTCCCCTCAAGCCGAAATTCACGCGTATTTGCAAAAATGTGCTAACGAGTTCGGCGTTATGCGCCATATTTGTTTTCATCACGAAGTTCAGCGCATGGAGTGGGATGAGCGGCATAAGGAATGGCGGATCGAGACCAATATGGGGGATTTTGCGGCGCGAATCGTAGTGGGGGCAGTGGGCGCGCTCAGCGAGCCTTCCATTCCCACGATCGATGGAATCGAGCGGTTTCAAGGCGATGTGTTTCATTCGGCGCAATGGCCCGCGGATTTTGATTCAACAGGTAAGCGCATTGCCGTGGTCGGGACAGGGGCTTCTGCCATTCAATTCATTCCGCATATCCAGCCGCAAGCTGCGTCTCTTCATGTGTTTCAACGGACGCCGGCATGGGTGGTTCCGCAGCAGAACGAATTTATCAAAAGCAAGCGGCAGCGAGTCTATCGCCGTTTTCCAGCCCTCCAAAAAATGGCGCGGTTGAACATTTACACGAAGCGGGAAACGATGGTTTTCGGTTTCCGCCATCCGAACTGGCTGAAACTGCTGGAGAAAATAGCGGTCAATCATATGAATAAAGCGATCAAGGATCCGGCTTTGCGGGACAAACTGACGCCCGATTACCGAATTGGCTGCAAGCGCATCTTGCTGTCGAACGCTTATTATCCAGCCTTGGCACAGGAGAATGTAGAAGTACATACAGCAGGCATAACGGAAGTGACAGAAGACGCCGTGATCGATGGGGCAGGTAAGCGAATGCCTGTGGATAGCATCATTTTCGGCACAGGCTTTCAAGTCACGGATTTTCCGATCGCCCGGCACATTTACGGCCGTGAAGGACATTCCTTGGAGGATCAATGGAACGGCAGCCCGAAAGCGTATCTCGGCACGACCATTTCCGGCTTCCCGAATTTATTTCTGATTCAAGGGCCAAACACAGGACTCGGGCATACATCGGTCATTCTGATGATCGAAGCTCAAGTGGATCATGTGCTGAAAGTTTTAAAGCATATGAACCGCAACCAGCTCGAAACAATTGAGCCAAACCCACAAGCACAGCAACGCTTTGTTGAGGAAACGGACCATTTGACGAACGGAACAGTGTGGGTTTCCGGAGGATGCCGCAGCTGGTATCTCGATGAAACCGGGCGCAACTCGACACTTTGGCCGGGGACGACGCTATCGTTTATGAACAAAGCGGGCCGATTTAACAGTAAGGATTATATTTTCACTAATTAAAGGGGATGCCGCGTTCACTGTTTTGCCTGTAAGCCGGGATTTCGGTTTTGGGACAAAACATGGTTATTTTTCTGGTTTAAAAATGGTATGTTGGTAGGACTGTTGGAAATATGTCATTCAACAAATACAGAAAAAAGGGGTTAAACAAATGGATGTGAAATTTCCGATTGGACAAATGCAAGTTCCAGAACAAGTAACGAATGAAGACGTCAACAACTGGCTCAGAGAAATCAATAGCTACACCACGCGTCTTCGCGAGGTGGTGGATTCCTTGTACGATGAGGACTTGAACAAAACCTATCGAGAAGGCAGCTGGACAGTCCGGCAGCTTGTGCACCATATTGCGGATTCGCAATTGTCTCTCTACCACCGCCTGAAAAGGGGATTGACGGAATACCAACCGAACGTGTCTGAGTTTGACCAGGACAAATGGGCGTATCTCCCGGACAACCGACTGCCGGTGGAAAGTTCCATTCGCGTGTTGGAGGGGTTGAACGAACGGATCGTTGCGCTTGGAAATTATGTGACGGGCACGCAATTGGAGCGCGTTTTCATTCACGAAACGGACGGCGAGGTTCGCATCGCTGAAACCCTAGCAAAACTGTCGTGGCACGAAGAGCATCATCTGGCGCATATTCGAATCGCATTGGGCTTGGAACTTTAGTTGTCCCTGTGCATCACACAATTTCAGCGATGAGATTGTTGTAGTGGCGGCATTCAGGGATTGAAATGTCCCTGTGCGTCACACAATTCAAGGCCGTACCGGAAACTGAACCGTTTCCGGTACGGCCTTTTTGATGATTGTAAACAAGTGTGTAAAATTGTGAGACTACTCGACATCATCTGACAATAATAGGATACTGGGAGATGAAGCGGTCAGTTTAAATATAGCTCGTGCGCACAAATCGGGAAGACTTGAAGTGCAGTGAGCGAAGGGAGAATACATATGGAGAATTCATTGATTCGGGCAGATGATTTGCTGACGTTATGGGGCATCATCGTTATCGTCGCGGCGATGAGCATTGTGCTCGAGCAGAAGTACAGCTGGGCCGGGAAGATTTCTGGCGCCATCATTGCGCTCGTGTCTGCCATTATTTTATCGAATACCGGCATTATCCCAACGGCGTCGCCTGCGTATGACGCAGTATGGGCATTTATCGTGCCGCTCGCCATTCCGCTGTTGTTGTTCCATGTGAATTTCAAGAAAATCTGGAAAGAAAGCGGGCGCATGCTGCTGATTTTCTTGATCAGTTCAATTGGGACAGTGGCCGGGACAATCCTCAGCTTCTTCTTGTTAAAAGACACGATTCCGTTTCTCGACCGTATCGGAGGCATGATGGGCGCCTCTTATGTCGGGGGCGGTGTCAACTTCGCGGCGATGACGGCGAAGTTTGAAGCGCCGGAAGATTTGGTGTCCGCTGCGGTCGTGGCGGACAATTTGATGATGGCGCTCGTGTTCATCACTTTAATGGCGATTCCGACATTTGGTTTCTTCCGGAAAACTTATCCGCATCCGCACGTTGCGCAAGTAGAACGGGAAGCAGGGACGAACGGCGGCAAGACCAACGCCGAAAACTTCTGGAAGCGTCAGGATATTTCATTGAAAGATATCGCCATGTCACTCGGGACGGCGTTTTTCCTCGTCGTGGTTGCGACGAAGATCGCTGAGTTTTTTGCCGGCGTCGTTCCGTCCGGTGAAGAAGTCGGATTCGGCTGGAACTTGCTCAGCGGCTTGATCGGCGACCAGTATTTGGTGCTGACGACTTTGACATTCCTTGCGCTCGCGTTGTTCCCACGTTATTTTGACGGCATCAACGGCAGTCAGGAAATCGGGACGTTCTTGATTTATTTATTCTTCGTGGTCATCGGCATCCCGGCATCGATTCCACTGATCGTCCAGAACGCGCCATTGTTGCTGGTCTTTGTCGCCGTCATCGTTATCGTCAACTTGACGGTATCGCTGACGGCCGGGAAATTGTTGAAATACGATCTTGAAGAGATTTTATTGGTGGTTAACGCCAACGTTGGTGGCCCGACAACGGCTGCAGCGATGGCGATTGCCAAAGGCTGGCGCGAACTGATCGGACCGATCTTGGTGGTCGGGACGATTGGCTATGTGATCGGCAACTATATCGGGACGACGCTCGGTTTGTGGTTTGCGACGATGATGTAGGGAGGACGGTTGTGTCCCTGTGCGCCACACAATTTCAAGAGTGAAATGACTGTAGTAACGGAGTTTCGTGGCTGGAATGTCCCTGTGCGTGACACAATTAAATCATTCGGGAGGAGTTGAAGCAATCATGGATGAGGAAAAATGTGATGTAGTGAAACCAAACGGCGTGAAGGAAAAGAAGCTCGAAGTGATTGATGGCTATACGATCAAATACCATGCCAACGGAAAAACGATGTGGTCCAAAGGCAAAATCGTTGATGGGAAACCCGAGGGTTACTGGGAATGGTACTGGGCTGACGGGACATTGAAACGCTCAGGTCATTTTCAACAGGGCGAACCTGTCGGTGAGTGGATCACTTATGACAACAAGGGCGAAACGTATAAGGTGACCAATCGGGATAGATAGCGGCTCTGTCCCTGTGCGCCACACAATTTTAGCAGTAAGATCCTTATCGCAGCGGGATTTCCATCTCGGAATGTCCCTGTGCAAGACACAATTCAACAGAAAAAGGCCATGGCGGAATTCCGCCACGGCCTTTTTTTATTTCTTACGATTGTTGTGCTTCCTGCACGGCTTTTACGCTATTCGGATCGAAAAACTTATCGACTAAATCGTAGATGGTGATGAGTTCGTATAGAATCGTGAATTCTGGCGGGAACAGCGTTGGGTGAAGTGCGTCATCTGCTGGCACGCGTTTACTGTTTTCCCAAAACAGATCGGTAATGCTTTTCAGTTGCTCTTGGTGTTTTTCGTGATCGAAATTGATGGAATGCCGCAAGTCGTCTGCAAGTGCCATAACGGCATCCATAATGATTTCCCGCTCGGCTTTTGTCCATTGGATTTGTTGGAACGGGGCGCGAAGCAAAGCATTCAAATGGTATTCGAAGTTATCTAGAAACAGCAATTGCCGTTCCGCCATCTGCAGCTCGGCTTCCCGGTTGCGAACCCAAGGGTACAGGCTCGCTTCGTCGCGCTGATAATGAACCAATTTCTCGGTCTTGCGGATTTCAGTCGTCAGTTGCTTGACGATTTTTTTATCTTCCTGGAGGTTTGCATCTCCGTCGAAGAGGATGGTCCGGAAAGTATGTTCAAGCATGCTTCCGGCACGCCCGCTAATACTATGGATGCTTTTTAAGATAGCGGTGCTGTAATTTGGCGGGAACACAAGCATATTGACGGCGGTCGAGACGACCAGGCCGATCGTTGTCGTCCCTAAACGGATGAAGAACGAGAACAGGAAATTGTCATGGATGACTTCTACCATCGCAACAGAAGTTAACGTCGCAACCAGCAAGCCGGCATGCAGATTGAGCCGGAAACACACCAGGATTGTGGCGACCGCGGCAAGCGTATAGGTAATCGGGGAATTCCCGAACAAGGTGATAAAGAACACGGCAAAAGCTGAACCGATAGCCGAAGCAGGGAAGCGGACCAGCCCTTTTTTTATTGAATCACTGACGGTCGGTTCGATTGTCACAATCGCTGTGATGACCGCAAAGACAGGTGGCCAGTTAAACCATAGACAAATCGTGGCAGTCAAAAAGATGGCCAACCCGGTTTTTATTATTCGACTGCCAGCGAATTGAAAGGATCGCATCATATCCAGCCACTATCTCCTTTGCGTAGAATTTCTGTATTTTTAGTATATCATCTGTGTCGAGTGTCCCTGTGCACGGCACAATTTAGCAGGCGAAAAGCTTATACTGCTAGGCTTTCTTCATATAAGTGCCCCTGTGCACCACACAATTCAAGTCGATTTCCATTAAATCGGTAAAAACTCCCAAATCACTTCAGTTGAATGTTAGAATTAACACATAATTAGCGTGAGGGGTTTTTAGATGACTAGAGAAAACGATAAGGTGCTATCGATTCAGAATCTGACAATGAATTATGGCGGCAAGAAAGTGTTGAACGGCATCAATCTTGAAGTGGCAAGTGGCGAAATCATCGGTTACATCGGGCCGAATGGAGCGGGCAAGAGTACGACGGTAAAAATCATGCTTGGGCTGATTGATGATTACCAAGGAAAAGTGGTGATCTTCGGGCAAGATATTGCGTCAGGCGACCCGTCTTACAAAAAGAAAATCGGCTATGTACCGGAAAATGCGGAAGCCTATGACAATTTAACGGCGATGGAGTATTTGGTATTTACGGGAGAACTGTATGGCATGGGCCGTGACGCGGCGCATGCAAAAGCGGAGCGGCTGCTGGGGCAATTTGACTTGCAAGATGTCGGCCATTCCCGGTTGTCTTCATTTTCAAAAGGCATGAAGCAAAAAGTGCTGATCATCGCGAGCCTGCTTCATGATCCGGATCTATTGTTTTGGGACGAGCCGCTCAGTGGGCTCGATGCCAATAGCATGATGGTCATCCAGGAAATCCTGGCGCAATTGGCGGCGCAAGGAAAAACGATTTTTTATTCGTCACATATTATGGATCTCGTGGAAAAAATCAGCAATCGCATCGTGCTGCTGGTGAAAGGTGAAGTGGTGGCGGATGCGACGTTTGAAGAACTGCAGGAAATGAGTGAGGAAGGGTCGCTTTCCGGGATTTTCAATCAATTGACCGGGTTTACGGAGCATCGCAATAAAGCTAAGGACTTCGTGTCGATCGTACAGGGAGACGAGGAGTATGCGTGAATTCAAGTCACTGAAGTTCCTTGGAGCATTTAAAGGCATTTTTACTAGGTTTGGCGTCGATTATGCGGTGATGGAAAAGATACTGGAGATCAAATTGACGATGGACGAACGCCGCGTGCCGACGATTTTTGGCGAAAACGGCAAAAAGAAGAAGGAAGGCAACCAATTTCTAAAATCGTTGTGGATTTACGGGCTTTACAGTTTGATTTTGATTCCGTTTTTGCTGCTCGGGGAAAATTATATGTATCAATTGAGCCTCGTTTTTGGCATGATTCTGTTCATTTTGATGACCTCAATGATTTCCGACTTTTCCGTGGTGCTGCTGGATATTCGGGATAAGAACATTATCCAGACCAAGCCGGTCAATAAACAGACCATCGCGGCGGCGAAAATCGTCCACATCATGATTTACATGACGTTTGTGGCGGGGGCTTTCACGACGATTCCATTCCTCGTCGGCCTGTTTCAGCACGGCATTGTCTTTTCATTGATTTTCCTCATTGAACTCGTGTTGACGATCTTATTGGTCGTTGTCCTGACGTCCTTGCTGTATTTATTCATCCTGCGCTTTTTCGACGGCGAAAAGCTGAAAGACATCATCAATTACGTCCAGATTTTGCTGTCGGTCGGAGTTGTGGTGGGCTATCAAGTATTGATCCGGTCGTTTGAATTTGTTGATTTGAACATGACGTACGCGTTCAGCTGGTGGCATTTCCTCATTCCACCGCTGTGGTATGGGGCGCCATTTGAAGTGTTGTTGAACGGCAATACGTCGAGCCATTTCATCGCATTTACAATGCTCGCGTTGCTGGTGCCGGTCATCGCCATTTTTGGCTATGCCAAACTGATGCCGTCGTTTGAACGCAATCTTGAAAAGTTATTGAGCGACACGAAAACCCGCAAGAAACCCAGGAATGGGCTGGATGAAATGGGCGCTAAATTATTATGCCGTTCGAATGAAGAACGCGTCTTTTACCGCTTCGCTGCATCGATGATGAAAAAAGAACGCGAATTCAAACTGAAGGTGTTCCCGGTGCTCGGGATGTCGTTGTTCTTCCCGTTTCTCTTTATTTTTACGTATTCAGTAGACGGCGGCTTGGAAGAGATATCAAGCGGCAATATGTTCATGTTCATCTATTTCTGCAATGTCATCATTCCGAGCGTCGTGTTTATGCTGAAATTTTCGGAAGGCTATAAAGGCAGCTGGCTGTTTCGGGCGGCGCCGATTGAACAGGCATCAAGTGCCTACAGCGGCACCTTGAAAGCCTTCTTTGTGAAAATGTATCTGCCGGTTTTCCTGTTCTTGTCCATCGTCTTCATTTGGATTTTTTCGGCGAGAATTCTGCCGGATTTGGCAGCGGTATTGCTCGGCGGGCTTCTGCAAATATTAATCACCTATAGAATAGTGAATGAAGGCGAATTTCCGTTTTCAACTTCCTTCGAATTTGCCCAAGAATCAGGCGGCGCGAAGATGTTATTACTGACACTGATCACCGGCGCTTTTGTGGGCATGCATTTCCTCGCGAATGCGTTCGATTACGGCATTTATGTGTATGTCGTCGTGTTGTTGGCGGCTATAGGGATCGGCTGGCGCATGGTGTTTCCGAAAACGAAGGCAGTGGCTGCATTTTAATGTGTCCCTGTGCATGACACAATTCGGAGGATAAAATCCTTAATGCAGCAGTATTTTGGTGAAAGAATGTCCCTGTGCACCACACAATTTGACGCATCCGCGCTGGCGGATGCGTCTTTTTTCTATGCCCTGATGAATTGTGTGGGAATTGTGCGGTGCACAGGGACAAGTCGGTTGTGTGAACCACCCCGAAACAGGGAACACTTTTATGTAGTAGTGTAATCCACTGATCGGATTGGAAAAGGAGAATGTTAACATGCCAGAAAAACGAGATGAAATCATATTGCGAGGGCTTCGCGAAAATAATTTGAAAAATATCGATTTGAATATCCCGAAAGAGAAAATTAACGTATTTACCGGCTTGTCGGGTTCGGGGAAAAGTTCGGTCGTGTTCGATACCTTGGCGACTGAAAGCAGAAGGCAGATGACCTTGAACTATCCGCTGTATATCCGCCACCAGATGCCGAGGTACGAGCGGCCGCATGCCGACTTGATGCAGCATTTGAGCCCGGTAGTGGTTGTGGAACAAAAGCCGGTCAGGGGCAATTCGCGCTCGACGGTCGGTACGTATATGGACATCGACCCGCTGATCCGGCTGTTGTTCTCGAGAATCGGCAGTCCGCCGATCGGCTCGGCGACAGAGTTTTCGAGTGAAAGTTCGTTTGGCAACTGTCCGGAATGCAATGGCTTCGGGGAAGTCGTTACGCCGGATATCCACAAGCTGATCGATCACACGAAATCGATCCGGGAGTCCGCGGTGCGCTTCAAGCCGCTTGCGCCTCCTGGTTGGCAAGGCAGGTGGATGAGGGACGGCGGATTGTTCGATCCCGATCTTCCCATCAAAGATTTCACGGAAGAAAAATACAATCTGCTCGTATACGGGCCGCCGGAAGGACAACGTGCATTTAGCACTTATTATTACAAAGAAGGCGATCGCGACATCGAATGGGACGGCCTGCTTCCGAGGTTTATTCGCCTGTACATCAACCGGGACCTGACGAAACTGAAAATCGTCTCCCAGGAAGACGTCTTGGCGCTGACGACGCGTACCCCGTGCCCAGTTTGTGAAGGTTCGGGACTCAATCCGAGAGTGTTGGAGTGCAAAATCAACGGCTTGAACATCGCCCATTACGCCCGTTTGGAATTAACGGAACTGCTCGGTGAACTAGAGAAAATCGGCGACCCGATCGGCAAGTCGATTGCCCAACAGGCGCATCCGAGCGTGAAACAGCTGGTCGGTTTGGGGCTCGGTTATTTGAGCCTGTCACGTAAAATGGGCACCTTGTCCGGCGGGGAAGCGCAGCGCGTGAAAATCGCGCGCCACCTAGGCAGTAGCTTGAACAATATCACCTATATTTTCGATGAGCCGAGTGCCGGTTTGCATCCCGAAGAAATCAATATGTTGACGCATATGCTGGAAAGTTTGCGGGACAATTACAATACCGTCGTCGTCATCGAACACAATCTGGCGGTCATCAAGACGGCGGATGAAATCATCGAAATGGGCCCGGGCGCAGGCAGAAGCGGCGGTGAAGTGGTGTATCAAGGCGGGCAGGAAGGCCTGAGAAAAGCTTCCGCTCTCACTGACTTGGACCACACCGTAACGGTGAATGAACAGCCGAGAACATCCGAAAATACGTTTTCGATCAAACATGCTTCGGATAATAATTTGAAAAATGTCAGCGTGGAAATTCCACAAAATGCCCTCGTCTCGGTGTGCGGTGTTTCCGGTTCCGGAAAAAGCTCATTGATGTTCGGCGCATTTACCGGCAATTATCCCGAAACGATTGCGGTCGGGCAAGGCAGCATCGGCACGTCCAGCCGTTCAACGCTCGCGACCTATATGGGCATCATGAGCGACATCCGGTCGATCCTGGCAAAACAAACCGGACAGCCGGCGGGCTTGTTCAGTTTTAATTCATTGGGCGCTTGCCCCGTATGTGAAGGCAAAGGCATCACCACGCCGAATGTCGCGTTTGCGGATCCCGTGACGGTAACCTGTGAAGCGTGCGGTGGCACGCGGTATTCAGATGAAGCTTTGTCGTATCGTTATAAAGGAAAAAACATTGTGGAAATTCTGGAGCTGACGATCGACGAAACGAACGAGTATTTGGAAATGCCGAAAATCGTCAAAAAAGTGGATACTTTAAAAGATGTTGGTTTAGGCTATCTGACACTTGGACAAACGACAGGTTCCTTAAGCGGAGGCGAAGTGCAGCGTTTGAAGTTGGCGAGCCATCTGAAAAAAGAAGGGCAGATCTATTTATTGGACGAACCATCACTCGGTTTGCATGCGCGAGACAATGCTCATTTGTTAGACGTCTTCCAAAGACTGGTCGACAAAGGCAATTCGGTCATCCTCATCGAGCACAACCTGAACTTGATCGCAGCGAGCGATTGGGTCATCGAAATGGGCCCGAGCGGCGGCAAAAAAGGCGGCGAAGTGCTGTTTGAAGGCACGCCGAAAGAGATGCTTCAAGCGGACACTTTGACCGCGAAATGGTTGAGAAATGGGGTTGAGGGATAGAGTGGCAGCGTTCTGTCCCTGTGCACGACACAATTCGGGAAGCAGAAACCTTGATGCAGCGGTATTTCGATGTGGAAACGACCCTGTGCGCCACACAATTCTCGGGTTCAGAGAGCTTGTATTGATTCTCGCGTTGTCCCTGTGCAAGACACAATTTCAGCATGAGAAACCTTGATGCAGCAGCATTCTCCAGTCGAAACGCCCCTGTGCATGACACAATTCACCCGATTCATTCCGGAAAACCGTTTTGCTGACTGGCAAAAACGGGAAGATAGAAAGCAAGAGGCACATATTGCCAGTGACTATTATCTTTCAGGAGGATGAAATCATTATGGATGAACGCACATTGAAGAAAACCCAACTGTTTACCGTCTTGAACTTGGTCGCTTATTTTGTGACGCTTGGCGTCAATTACTTGGGGTCGTCGGGGTTCTTTAACGGCAACACGCAAAAAGATATTTCGGACAAATACATGACGCTCATTTCGCCGGCGCCGTTTACGTTTTCGATTTGGGGCGTCATTTACACGCTCGTACTGGTGACGCTCGTTTATTTATTCATCAAGCGAAAAGACGATAGGGTCAGCCGGTTGGTGCTGTTGATCTCGCCTTTGTTCATCGCGAGTTCGCTGCTGAATATGGGCTGGATTGTCGTATTTTCTTATGAATGGCTGGGAGTTTCGACACTATTGATTATAGGCTTGTTGTTTTCCTTGCTCTTTATTGTGAAAAGAATCTACAAACACCGTTCTGAGTTTCCGTCGTTACTGGCAGGGCTTGCGTTCACGTTGTACGGCGCTTGGGTATTTATTGCAACGATTGTCAACATTTCACTGTCCTTAGTGCAATGGGGGTGGGACGGCTTCGGCATTTCCGATTCCGTCTGGACGCTCATCGTCTTAGGCGTTGCCGTCGTATTTGTGTTGTTTTACTTGTCTCGCTTTAAAAACGCAGCGTTTCCGATTCCGATTGCCTGGGCATTCTTCGGCATCTATAGCGCCTATATGAACGGGACGCTCGACCCGGAGATGGCGGCGATTATTCAAGGAGCCTTATTGGCGGGCATTGTTATTTTCTTGATTGCTGTGGTGTGGACATTCTTTAAAAACGGTAAATCCCTTTTCCCGAAACATAAGATGGTTTAGGAAGGAAAGCTTGTGTAATAAAAAATTGAGGGAATTGTAAGTTTGTTTAAATCCGAAAACATTCGGGAACAACTAGTGTCAGAATGATTTTCAGAGGAGGAACTATTAATGGCTAAAGTATTAGCAGTGCTATCAAGCGGACATAAGGACGCAGAAAATAATTACGAAACTGGCTGGTGGGCAGAAGAATTGTTCGCGCCGATGGAAATTTTAAAAGATGCAGGACATGACGTGGAGCTCGCTTCACCAAAAGGCGGCAAACCGACGCTTGACGAAGTCAGCATCAGCGAAGATTATGATCCGGAAGGCAAGTACAAGAAAATGTACGAATCCGGCCTTGCGGACAACACGAAAAAATTATCGGATGTGGAGCCGAAAGAATACGATGCCATATTTATCGTCGGCGGACACGGGGCGATGTATGACCTCGCGGAAGACAAAACGCTTCACGGGATCATCAACGCTGTATACGACAACGGCAATATCGTGTCGGCAGTGTGCCACGGACCGGCGCCGTTGATCTGGACGAAACGCCCAGACGGCCAAAGCATCATCGCTGGATTGGACGTCACTGGCTATCCAGAAGCTGTCGAACCAGAAGGGCTCCCAGAAATCCTGCCGTTCAGCTTGGAAGGCAAGATGAGCGAAGTGGCCAATTATACTGCTGACGAAAAAGTGGTATGGGGCAATGAGCAAGTGCTGACGGGCCGCGACCCGTTTGCTTCTGAAGCATTGGCTGAGGAATTGGTCAAAGCATTGGATAAGAAAAACAACTAAGTGATGAGCGGCAAGATCGCCATCTCCATAAGCAAGGCTTTGCAGCGTTCTCGTGCAAAGCCTTGCTTTTTTTATTCGAATGAAGAAACTCATGCACCGGCTTTTCAAGGAAACTTTTCTCAGCACCAGATGCGCGGGAGCGAAGTTATTTGAAGCAAGCAGAGGAAACTATTTTAAAGACCGAGCAGGAATATTTAAACAAAAATTCAGAAAAATATATTGACAGCGCTTTCTTTTAAGTATAACTTATAGATAACAAGTTAAGAGTTGTGTTGGAGACCCGGAGATTCGCACATTAATGAGTACTTCTATCGAGGAGAACTTTCATTAATTGCGGATTTTTTTAATGGGCATTAACACAGCTGTTGCTTTAAAAGGAAGGGAAGTGTTAAGCGATGTCAGAGTTTTTAGCAGAATTGATCGGGACCATGATCTTGATTATTTTCGGCGGCGGTGTAGTGGCGGGTGTGGTCTTGAAAGATTCCAAGGCTGAAGGCAGCGGGTGGGTCGTCATCACGATTGCGTGGGGGCTGGCCGTAACCATGGCAGTATATGCAGTGGGCAGTTTTTCAGGAGCCCATGTCAATCCGGCGGTAACTTTTGGGTTGGCTTCAGTAGGAGAATTTCCATGGTCGAAAGTTCCAATGTATATTCTCGCTCAAATGATCGGCGCGATTATCGGCGCAGTAATCGTCTTTTTGAATTATTTGCCGCATTGGAAGATTACGGAAGATCAAGGAGCGAAATTAGCTGTATTCTCCACGGGTCCCGCTGTTCGAAGCCCGTTTTCGAATTTAGTCAGTGAGATCATCGGAACTGCCGTTTTGGTGATGGGCTTGTTGTTCATCGGCGCCAATGATTTTACAGATGGCTTGAATCCTTTGATTGTTGGAGCTTTGATTATTGCGATCGGCATGTCACTCGGCGGCGCTACAGGCTATGCCATCAATCCGGCACGAGATCTTGGCCCCCGCATTGCGCATGCTTTTCTTCCTATTCCTGGAAAAGGTAGTTCAGATTGGAGTTATGCCTGGGTTCCAGTTGTTGGGCCGATTTTCGGCGGTATTTATGGCGCGGTGTTCTATAAAGCTTTCTTCACGAGTGATTACGGCCTGCTGTTCTGGGGGTTAAGCGTAGTCATGGCCGGTATTTTGATCGGGGCGACAAGCGCCGAATTGAAAAAAGGGCATACGGTAGCGAATGAAATCGAAGACACTTTAGTAGATGACAAATAAGAATTGAAGATAAGACCATTTGAGGAGGAATAATTGATGACTAAAGATTATATTATGGCGATTGACCAAGGAACAACGAGTTCACGGGCGGTATTGTTCAACCACAAAGGGGAAATCGTGGGGACGGGCCAGCAAGAATTTGAACAATTTTTTCCGAAACCGGGTTGGGTAGAGCATGATGCGAATGAAATCTGGACCTCAGTTTTAGCTTGTATGGCAGGCGCATTGCGAAAAGCGGATGTGGAAGCAAACCAAATTGCAGGGATCGGCATTACCAACCAGCGCGAAACGGCTGTCGTTTGGGACCGCAACACTGGAAAACCGATCTATAAAGCGATTGTTTGGCAATCGAGACAAACGGCGGACATTTGCGGTGAGTTGAAAGCGCAAGGGCACGAAGAGCTGTTCCGCAAGAAAACAGGCCTATTGATTGATGCCTATTTCTCAGGAACGAAAGTTAAATGGATTTTGGATAATGTCGAAGGCGCGCGTGAAAAAGCAGAGAACGGCGATTTGATGTTCGGGACGATCGATACGTGGCTCGTCTACAAACTATCTGGCGGCGCTGCGCACATCACCGATTACAGCAACGCTTCCCGTACGCTGATGTACAATATTTATGACTTGGAATGGGATCAGGAATTGCTGGATATTCTGACGGTGCCAAAAAGCATGCTGCCGGAAGTACGCCAATCGTCTGAAGTCTATGCCAATACCATCAACTATCATTTCTTTGGCAATGAAGTGCCGATCGCGGGTATCGCCGGTGACCAGCAAGCTGCATTATTCGGCCAGGCCTGCTTCGAAAAAGGAATGGCTAAAAATACGTATGGCACCGGCTGTTTCATGCTGATGAACACTGGGGAAGAAGGCGTCGTTTCCGAACACGGCTTGTTGACTACGTTAGCGTGGGGCATTGACGGCAAAGTGGAATATGCACTTGAAGGCAGTATCTTCGTTGCGGGTTCTGCAATTCAATGGTTGCGTGATGGCTTGAAGATCTTGGACACTGCGCCGGAAAGTGAGCAATACGCCACATCCGTCGAATCGACAGACGGCGTCTACATGGTACCGGCATTTGTCGGGCTCGGCACGCCTTATTGGGATACAGACGCGCGCGGCGCCATTTTCGGCTTGACGCGCGGCACGACACGGGCGCATCTGATCCGCGCAACGCTTGAATCACTCGCATATCAGACGAAAGATGTCGTGAACGTCATGATCGAAGACGCGGGCATTGAATTGAAAACTTTGCGTGTGGATGGCGGCGCCGTGGCGAATGATTTCCTCGTGCAATTCCAGAGCGACATTTTGGATGTACCAGTTGAGCGTCCGGTGATCCAGGAAACGACAGCGCTAGGCGCAGCTTACTTAGCGGGATTGGCAGTTGGTTTCTGGGAAAGCAAAGAAGAAATTGCGCAGCAATGGAAAGTGGATAAAACCTTCACCAGCGAGATGCCAGCCGAACAAGGTGAAAAATTATACGATGGCTGGAAGCAAGCGGTGGCGGCTACTAGAACGTTTAAAAACTAATACTTCAACAGCAAAAAACACACGCGGCTGCCTGTCGCGTGTTTTTTTATGTGCAAATTGTGTGGTGCACAGGGACAACAAGCAGTTCGCGGAACACGAAAACCCTTGCCCTACCTATCTTTTTTAAGAATCCAGGGGTCAGAATTGTGTGGCGCACAGGGACACAACGGGTGGTAGAATGAAAAGAGACAAGAAACAGAAAGGGATGAGCCCATGCCACTGCAAATCGTGCGCAACGACATCACCAAAATGACAACCGACGCCATCGTCAATGCCGCAAACTCCAATCTGAAGATGGGCGGCGGTGTGTGCGGGGCGATTTTCCGGGCAGCGGGTCCGAAGCAGCTGCAGAAAGCGTGCGACCGGGTCGGCCATTGTGCGGTCGGGGAAGCGGTGCCTACTGACGGCTTTGAACTCAATGCGAAGTACATCATCCATACGGTCGGGCCGGTGTGGGAAGGCGGCGGGCGCAACGAGGAAGTGTTGCTGCGCAATTGCTACCGCAACTCGCTGGAACTTGCCATCGAGCTTGGCTGTGAGTCGATCGCTTTTCCGCTTATCTCGACCGGCATCTTCGGCTATCCGAAAGAGTCGGCGCTGCGGGTCGCGACGGAAGAAATCAATGAATTTCTGAACGAGCACGATATGGACGTCTATCTGGTCGTGTTGGACAAGCAGTCGTTTGGCCTCAGCCAGAAGCTTTACGAATCGATCGAAACATTCATCAACGAACAGGAAGCGTCGGTTTTGGAAGAACAGGCTGTCCGTTACCAAGACCGGCGGGAAATGGAAATACCGATGTCTGCACCAATCGAAATAGTGGAGCAGCAATTGAGCCTAGAAGAGTTTTTGGAAGAGGTGGACGAATCCTTCTCGCAGCGGCTGTTCAGGTTTATCGATGACAGCGGCATGACCGATGCCGAGACCTATAAAAAGGCGAATCTCGACAAAAAGCTGTTTTCCAAAATCAGAAATTCCCCCGGCTACACGCCGAAGAAAAAGACCATCCTCGCATTTGCGATCGCGCTCGAACTGGATCTCGATGAGACGGAAGAACTGCTCGGGACAGCCGGCTATCGCTTGTCGAACAGCCATAAATTCGACTTGATCGTCCATTATTTCATCGAGCGTGAACAATACAATATTTTTGAAATCAATGAAGCCTTGTTTGCATTTGACGAAGCGCTTCTTGGTTCGTAAAAGGTCGCTTTCGAAGCGACCTTTTTTAGTCTGTCGAAAAACTTCAGAAAGTCGTATTTTCCGAAGCTTATCGCTCGCTTTCCGTGGGCTCGCGCCCAAGCCTCCTCAGCCGCCTTGCGTCTTGCGGGGGCTCGGTCGTCTCGCTGATCCACTGGAGTCGAGCGAACACTTCTCCAAATACTTAGATAGCTCATTAATTTTTGAATGCCAAAAAGATGATCCCATTATAATTTATAACCTTTTAATAGGCTTCTTCAACACTGTGATAAAAGGTCGCTTTCGAAGCGACCTTTTTTCTATGGGGAAATCGTATCCTTGGAGTAGCAAGTAACCCGAAGGAGGAAACGATGATGAAAAATGAAACGACGGAATTGGTGTTTATTCTTGATAAAAGCGGCTCGATGGCGGGGCTCGAGAAAGATACGATCGGCGGCTTTAATGCCTTGATCGACAAGCAGCGAAAACTTCCCGGTGAGGTCCGCGTGACGACGGTGCTGTTCAACCACGAATACGAGCTGCTGCACGACCGGATTTCGCTCGAAGGCATTTCGCCGATGACGGATAGTGATTACGAAGTAGGTGGCATGACGGCTTTGCTCGATGCGGTCGGCTCGACGATTCAGAAAATCAGCAACGCGCAAAAAGGGACATTGAAAAAGCACCAGGCCGATCAAGTGATGTTTGTCATTACAACAGATGGCCTGGAAAACTCCAGCTGTGAATACACGTATAAGAAAATCCATGAAATGATCTCCTCGAAAAAGACGGCAGGCTGGGAATTCATATTCCTCGGTGCAAATATCGACGCGGCCGCGACGGCAAAGAAATTCGGTGTCGACGAGGATTTTGCGGTGGATTACCACGCGGATACGGAAGGGACGGAATTGAATTATCAAGTGTTGAGTGAAGCGGTGAGTTCGTTCCGGACCGGGAAGAAGATTGACCGGGAATGGAAAAAGGAAATTGAGCGGGATTATAAGGCTCGAGGAAAGCAGGAAAAGCAATAATGAGTGAAATTCATTCGAAATTAAAGGGGGATGCATCATGAAAAAAGTATTTAAGATTGGCTGTCTCGGCATCATTGGCCTATTTGTATTAATGGCCATACTAGTTGCTTTGGTCGGTGGCGGAGAAGATTCCACGGAAACTGAGGGCACGACAGAAACAGCACCGGCAACAGAAGAAGCTGCAACAGAAGAGCCGGTCGAAGAAGAGCCAGCTGAGCCGGAAGTATCGACTGAGTTTGAATCTGCATTGAATCAAGCACAAAACTATTCAGATACCATGCATATGTCGAAAGCCGGCTTGTTCGAGCAATTGACTTCTGAATACGGCGGGCAGTTCCCGGAAGACGCTGCACAATACGCGATTGACAATGTAGATGCTGATTGGAAAGCGAACGCTTTGGAATCGGCCAAAACGTATCAGGAAAGCATGAGCATGTCCAAAGAAGCTATTCGCGATCAATTGACTTCGGATTATGGCGGCCAGTTTACACAAGAAGAAGCTGACTACGCCGTACAAAACCTGGAATAAATGAAAAAGATGAGCCCCGGCAAAACTGCCAGAGCTCGTCTTTTTTCATTTAAACCGTTTCAACTTCCGAATCCACTTGCTTCGCAGCGCGGTACTTCATGATCTGCGCCACATGCCACTGGGCAACAGCCAAGGTGATGGCCGTGTGTGGTGCACAGGGACAGAACCATCCAAGCTAATCCATATAGTTTGAGTTCCTGATAATGTAAGAGTAATCTGAAAATAAAATCGAGAGGAGTGAAAGTGGATGAATATAGTAATTCCAGAAGTGACATTTAACTACGGAACGACCTTGTCGGTTACCGGGCTCGGTACATATGGGGGGCAATGCCGGCGCGAACTCGGTAATCAGCGGGATTAACGCAAGTTACCGCCTGATCGACACGGCGTATAATTACGAAAATGAAGGCGCAGTCGGGGAAGGCATCAAATGCAGCGGCATTTCGTGAGAGGATTTGTAGATCACCTCCAAGCTGTCGAGGCGTTATGATGAATACAAAAAAAGCCATGGTAGTGATCCAGGAATCGCTCTAGCGTTCGAAGCTGGATTATTTCGATCCCTACGTGATCCACTGGCTGCTTCCGACTCAAGACTTATACATGGAAGCATGGCAAGCGCTGACGATGCGCAAAAATAGGGGGATCCGGTCGATCGACGCGAGCAACTTCCTGCCTGAGCATCTCGAGCGCACTATAAAGGAAACCGAGGTGACACCGAGCTTGAACCAAGTAGAGTTGCATCCACTCTTCAACCAGGAAGACCAGCGGAGAGCGCACACGGAACCCGGCATTCAAACGCACTCATGGAGCCCGATAGCGAGAGCGACCGGTATCCAATCGAATGACACAGTCAGCAAAATCGCGGAAACCCATCACAAAACAATCCCTCAAGTGTTGCTGCGCTGGCAATACCAAATCGGTTCTGTATCCATTCCGCGCTCGACTTCGCCCAAGCGTCAGCGCGAAAATCTGGATATTTTTGATTTTGAATTAAGCGAAACCGAAATGACGGCGATCGCCGGATTGTTCCGCCCAGATGGCAGGCTGTTCGATATAGACCCGGCGACTCACGAGGAGTTTTAAAAAGCATAGGACAGTAGAAGCTTTTGAATGAACGATAATCAACATTAACAATAATGATGGCCACTGAAATTTTCTGTGTTTCTTCTATTTTCTCACCTGCAGATGAAATAATGTAGGTGTTTTCTTTGGTAGAAATTTTATAGGTGTTTTTCTAGAAATCGATTTAATGGCAAACATCGTGATAAAATAGTAGATGTTATCAACTGAAAGGTACGAATACATAGAACTTAAGATAATGTGCAATTATGTCACAAAATAGGTTGATTCGGAGGAGGAAAATATGAGAAAGCAAAAAAATAAATTGAAAGTCTTCATAAGTTCGAAGACTGGAGAAACCCTTGCTGATCAAAAATATGTGTTAGCAAGAATTGCTGCAAAAGAAACCTTAGAATCTACCGGGTTATTCGAAGTATATTCATTTGAATCTGAAGGCCCATCAACGTCTTCAGCTTTAAATCACTATACGTGGGGCTTAAAGGAAAGTGATATTTGTGTGTTTTTAATTGACAATAAAGATGGTGTTCCACTTGGCGTTCAAGTAGAGATTGACACTGTTAAAAAATATAAAATACCTTCCCTCTATTACTTTTGTCAAAGCGATGAAAAGAAAAAAACACAAACTCAAATCGATTTGCAGCAGTCAACTCAACCTAAATTCAGTATAATAAATTCGTTTAGTGAGTTCATTGAAAATTGTGCGACACATTTACTAAGCGATGTATTACTTACATATAAGCAAATGAATAAACAAATCAATGAAACAAGCAATATAATGGATGAAACTTTTGCTAGCACAAGAGAAGCTTTAAATTCGGAGTCGAAATCAGCAGCACAGTCGGAAAAAATAAACACAAACCCCTCTTTACTTTTAGATAAAGAACGGCTATCTAATGCAGTGTGTCGGAATTATTTCTCGTATTTACTTTTCGGTACAAAGCAGAAGAACTTTGAAGAAAAAGATTTTGATTATTATTGTTCTAAATTTTTGTCAATAATTTTTGAGAACGAGAGTATTGAAAGTTTTAATATGACCCTTTTTCTCGATAACCTAAAATTACAATTACCAGATGCATACTACAAAGTAGTGGAAAAGAGATGGTTATCACATCAAAAATATTTATTAAAACAATATGATGAATCTCTCAAATTACTTAAAGAAGCTTTTGATATGGCTAAATCACTTAATGGCGAAATTGCTGAATGGCTTATTCAAGATATATTAATTGATTTGAGAAATAGAGAAAATAGTATTGCTGAAACCAAAAATGAATATATCTTTGAATCGGCTAGTCAAAAGGAATTGGAAAATCGGCTAGAAGAATTATATTATCCCTTAATTGATAGAAAAGAAAAAAATCTTATGGAATGGATAGAAAAGGAAAGACAAAAAAACGAAATGAGATCCTATTCTAGTTGGTCTTCTTATGGTAACCTCTTTTTCCTAAGTAATTTAATTGCTGATATTTACTATCAAGCTATGTTATTTGGTTCCTTTACTCATGTAACTAGAATATACTCATTGATTCAAAAACTATCATATCAATTAAGTAAATTTACAGATTACTGGCCTTCTGTAATGTTGCTTTTGAAAACCACTATTGTTACTCTGGATTATAAAAAAGTAACTCAAATCACAAGAAATTTTGCGGAAATGATGGAAAAAATGAATGAAGAAGATGCGAAAGATGTATACGAATTTTCCAATAATGCTAAATTAACTCAGAACCAGTTTAAAGCAAACCTGATTTCTATGTCTGAAATTGGCTATTATTTAAGTGATGCTGATTTTATTCAATATTGGAATTCTCTTAAATCGAAAATAAGGTCTTGGGTTATTGAAGAAAATAGTATGGTTTCATTGCAATCATATATATTCCGTTGCATAAAAAGAATTAATGGTCGAATTGAAGATGATTACATAGTCGATTTTGGATTGAGTATTTTAGATTCATCAAAAAAACGTTATTACGATGATGTGCTAAAATTACTATCCGAAAACTATGTCGATTACAGATTGGTAAACGTGGATAATTCAAATAAGTTAATACAAGTTCTTATTAACCATTTAACTAATAACACTGATTTTAATGAAATAAGGAGAGTACAATCAATCTTTGTATTATTGAAGAATGAAAGTTATGAGATGCGACAAGAGATGGAAGCTTTCATTCAAAAAGAATGGCCAGAATTTTATTTGACAGAATACACGTTCGAAAAATATGAAGATAAAGAATCTAGCCAATCACTTATTGAGTCTAGAATTGAAGAAATAAAAAATAGAAATATCCACCAAGGTAAAAACGGTATTTATCACGGTTACACTAATGATCCATACGTTCAAACAGAAATTATTTTAAAAGAGTCGGATGGAATGATTAAAACTGAAGTAATTGATGAACTGTTCATAGCAACAGCAAACAGTATTATTACTAATAATCAATTAGTTGAGGATAAACTAAAAGCTTATTGTCTGGCGATATTTTTGACTAGATTTGATACAAATATTATTGAGAGAAATAAAGTGATAGTTGATCGAATAATAAATTACGAGGATTATGAATCTGCGCAAGAGTCAATGATAAGTTACACCGACAGTACAACTTTAGTTTTCGCGCATTTTGTATTGTTAGAATGTTTAGGTAAGAAAAAATTTAACGGAATTCTAGAGGTTATATCAACTTTCAATGAAGCGGGAAGGCAAATAGAAGGTTGTAAAATAATTAATCGGTTCCTTTATAATTATAAAAAATTGCCTGTAAAACAAAACTTAGAAAGCTTGTTTATGCAATGTTCACTACTGTGGGTTAACTCTGATGATATTGATGTCAGATGGTATAATATACAAATACTAATTAAATTGATGGAAAGAAAAAAGTATAGGAAAATAATTAGTCAAAATCTAGTGGGCGTTATGAATAGAGACAATGCTATAGTAAAAAGTCAAATTGCACATAAAATTGATTTTATTGCTGACTTGGATGCTGAAGTAGGAAGAACCATTTATGAAATTGCAAAGAATGATAATAATTTTGCGATACGAAAAATTGCTGCAAATAAAGGTCATCATTTTATGAAATAATTTTCATATGAATTATATGGAAGTTTGCAAGAAATACGGAATATAAAAAGATGAGCCCCGGCAATTTTGCCAGGGCTCATCTTTTTCATTTAAACCGTTTCAACTTCCGAATCCACTTGCTTCGCAGCGCGGTACTTAATTATCTGCGCGATATACCAGAGAGCAACAGCCAAAGTGATGACCGAGCCGATCATGGCGGCGATGTGGTATTCCATGTTCAAGCCTTCCGGTGCGTAGAAGATGTACATGGAGACGACGCCTGTCATGAACATGGCCGGCACGCCGCTGATCCAGTGCATTTTGTAGTTCTTGAGCAAATACATCGTCGCTGTCCACAGCATGAAGGTCGCGACGACTTGGTTGGTCCAGCCGACGTATCTCCACAAGAATGTATAGTCGATCGTTGCCATGTAGAACGTCGGGATGGCGAGTGGGACGGTGATTAACAGGATACGCAAGGTGCCGTCAGTTTTGGTGAACTTCGACAATAAATCAGCCAAGATCATGCGCGATGAGCGAAGTGCGGTATCGCCTGTCGTGATCGGCAAGATGATGACGCCGAAGATCGCGAGGATGCCGCCGAGTGTGCCAAGGAGCGAGATCGAGATTTCATTGACCACGCCGGATGGTCCTCCAGCTGCAAGCGCTGCGCCAAGTCCTTCAGTTCCGTTGAAGAAGGTCATGCCAGCCGCCGCCCAGATCAATGCGATGATGCCTTCGATGACCATGGCGCCGTAGAAGATTTTACGGCCGTCAGTTTCTTTTTTCATCGTGCGGGCAATGATCGGGCTTTGCGTGCTATGGAAGCCGGAGATCGCACCGCAAGAAACGGTAACCATCAATAGCGGCCAGATCGGCAATTCGCCTGGATGCAAATTGCTGAAGGTCAAGTTCGGCATCGGTTTGCCTGAGAACACGAGTGCCACAGCTACTGCGATGGCCATGAACAACAGGATGCCGCCGAGTAGCGGGTAGATACGGCCGATGATGCGGTTGATCGGCAAGATGGTTGCGAGAACGAAATAAGCAAAAATAAGGGCAAGCGCCGCGATAAAGGAGATCGGCGTAATTTGTGCGATCAATTGAGCGGGACCTGCAGTGAAAGCGGCCGCTACGAGCAGCATCAATACGAGCGAGAGACCGTTGATGAAGACTTTGGCGTTCTTTCCTAAATAACGCCCGACGAGAGTGGGGAATTGCGCTCCGCCGTGGCGCATCGACATCATGCCGGAAAAATAATCGTGTACGCCGCCTGCAAAAATGCAGCCTACGACGATCCAGATGAAAGCGACCGGTCCGTACAATGCGCCCGCTACCGCTCCGTAGATCGGGCCGAGCCCTGCGATGTTCAGCAGTTGGATCAAATTGCCTTTCCACCAGCTCATCGGCACATAGTCAATATTATCGGCCTGTGCGTAGGCGGGCGTTGGAGTTTTGTCGTCAACGACGAATACCTTTTCGATAAATTTCGAATAAAATATGTATCCCAATATCAAAAGTGCAAGTGCTGCGAAAAATGTTATCATATGCGTCGTCCTCCTGATGTCAGTGATATATCGTATACACATGATAGCATCTTTCGGGGAGAATCGACTATAATATTTCGAAAAAACTAATATTTCTATTTATTTATAGCAAACCGATAGATAGTTGATAAGGCGAGTGAAAGTGAAAGCGGACCCAATGGGTTTTGAGGACTAAACACTTTTTATTGCTTCATGTACACGTCCAGAAAATCTTTAAATTCATTATCTTAAGATAAAAGTAAAATGAAATGTTCAGTCGAAACATTGGCGGGATTTGATGTCATGTGACACATGGGCGTGATTGCATTATGCTTGAAGCAAGTACTTAAAGAGAAGAGGGAACCAACCATGAATTTTGGAATCATTGGAACGAATTGGATCACCGATCGATTTATCAAAGCAGCGAAGCAACACCCGGATTTCCGCATCGGCGCAGTGTATTCGAGAACGGAAGAGACCGGCCGCGCGTTTGCAGAGAAATACGGAGTGGAAGCGGTTTATACGGACATGAAAAAAATGTTCGAAGAAAGCGGAATTGATGCGGTCTATATCGCTTCGCCGAATGCGTTTCACGCTGAACAAAGCCTGCTCGCGATGCAACACGGCGTGCACGTGCTATGTGAAAAGCCAGCTGTTGTCAGCCTGGACGAGATGGACCGAGTCATTGCGACTTCAAAAGAAACCGGCATGACTTATATGGAAGCGATGAAGTCGACCGTGACGCCGACTTTCCTGCGGCTGAAAGAAGAGCTGCATAAAATCGGTCCGGTTCGCCGCTACGTATTCCATTACAACCAGTACTCGTCCCGCTACGATAAATACAAAGAAGGGATCATCGAAAATGCGTTCAAGCCGGAACTCGGCAACGGCGCGAAAACGGATCTCGGTGTTTACGGGTTGGCGCCGCTCGTCCATTTGGCAGGCGAACCGGATGACGTATTGCGTAACCGCTACCTGTTGTCGACCGGTGCGGAAGGGCAAGGTAGCATGATTCTCGATTACGGCGAATGCGAAGCGATCATTATGTACTCGAAGATTTCGGATTCGTATTTGCCAAGTGAAATTCAAGGGGAAAACGGCGTCGTTGAAATCGATAGAATCAGCGACCCGAAACACGTGCTGATCAAATACCGCGACGGCACAACCGAAGACATTTCCGTCCCGCACGAGTTCGATACCATGTATTACGAACTCGATGAATTTACCCGTTGCGTACACAAAGGCCAAATAGAGTCCCCAATCAACACGCACGAGATCTCTCGGCAAGTGACCAAGCTGTTGCTTTAATGAAAATAGTCAACAAAAAAACCGCTTTTCCCGTCCAGTATATGTGGAGGGAAGAGCGGTTTTTTTATTTAAAATGAACTTATGAAATTCATTTAGTGCCATTACTCAAAATCACTCTGGAACTGTTTCTTGACTGAGCCTTAGGCAGTGCAATTTCCGGATACTCCTACTATTTTGTTTCATATCTATTGAACAGTCCAGATGAAAAAGTGGAAGGCGGCGAAGGGCAAAGATGTGCTCCCACATCGCTGCGCTACTGCGTCGCAAACGAATCGTGTCAGGCACGATTCGCTTCCTAAGGGAGCAGTGACGGAGCAGCGCGACGGAGCGACATGAGCTGAAGACCCTGGACTGAGCGTAAGCGAGGGAAGCGGCTGAAGCCATGCCCTGGCAGCTGGCATCGCGACGTCCTGTCGCGCCAGCTGCATGACCCACATCCTGTGGGCCCGAAAGCGTCCGCCTGGAACGATTCATCACTATCTTTTTAATCTATTACTAAATAAACTTCCACACCGAAATGGTCCGACACCAGCGGCTTGTGCTCGCCGTTGAATATGACTTTCGACGATTTGACGGTTACGGGTTCGGTGGAGAGGATCAAGTCGATGCGCAGGTCTTGCTTGTTGTCGCTCCAGCCGGCGATTTTGCCTTTGACGGTGATGCCGGCGTCTTTTTCCTCAGCCAATGTGTACGTGTCGTGCAGCCCATTTTCCAATAAGTAAGCATAGCCTTGCTGGTCAAGTGAGGCGTCGTTATTGAAGTCGCCCATCAGAAAGGCTGGGGTGTCTGTGGTCATTTGCCCAAGCAGCTGGTCGGCCTGGAATTTGAACGGTTCTACGCTGTCGTGCCACCAGCCGGTGTGGCAGGAATAGAACGTGAAGGGCTGGTCTTCGTAATGGATGGTTGCGCCGACAATCTTCCGCGTTTTCGGGGAATTTTTGTCGGTGTTTTGGCTGACGAAGAAGCTGTGCTCCTCGGCGACTGGGTGGCGCGTCAAGATCACCAGCCCTTCTTCGTAGCGCCCGTAGACGAGGTGGGAAAAGTCCCATACCATCGAATAGCCCGTAACGCCGAGTTGCTCCATTTCCTGAAGCAGGACCCATGCGTAATTATCGTGCTTGATGACATGTTCTGGTTGCTCGTCGATCGACTGGTTGACTTCCTGTAAGGCGATGACGTCATATTCTTTTTCTGCGATGGCTTGTGCCAAATGGCGAATCTTGTCCAGTTGATTTTCTTCGTGCCACGCATGGCAATTCAAGGTCAGTAGTTTCATTGATTCATTCCTCCAAAACGGTTTAATGAGTGAGCTTCATTAGTTTAAAAAACCCGGCCCGATGCGAAGAGATTCGCACGGGTCCGGGTTTGAAGCTGGTAAGGAAGGTTCTGTTAGACTTCTTCAGTTCCAGCTGTGATCTCAATCAAGTCTTTCGTATTCGCGGCTACTCGGCCGGATGTTTTGATGTTCACTTGCTGTCCTTCTTGGAGACTCGTGAATACCACTGGCGTGATGATGGAAGGAGCGTGTTCGCCGATATAGGCGAGGTCCATTTCCATCAATAATTGTCCTTGTTCGACAAGGTCGCCTTGTTCAACATGGGCAGTGAAACCTTCGCCTTTCAGATGGACAGTATCGATGCCGATATGGATGAGCATTTCAGTGCCATCATCTGCTTTGAGGCCAATGGCGTGTTTCGTCGGGAACAAAGTAACGACTTCTCCGTTCACTGGCGAGAACACTTTGCCTTCGGACGGTTTAATTGCAAAGCCGTCGCCGACCATTCTGCCGGAAAAGACTTGGTCCGGTACATCGGTAATCGGTAGGATATCGCCTGTGATCGGGATGCCGAAATCAACTGTGCCGAGGCGTACCGGTGCGTCTCCAGCATCTTTTGCCTGGTCGATGATCTGGGATACATCTTGTTTTGTGCGCGGCGTTTTGCCGTTAATGATGTCTTGCATTTGCCCGCGCAGATTGTCGGAAACCGGCCCGAAAATCGCTTGGATGTTATTGCCGACTTCCATGACGCCGGAAGCACCGAGTTTTTTCAATCGGTTTTTGTCGACTGCGCTCTTGTCTTCTACACTGACGCGCAGGCGGGTAATGCAGGCATCGAGATGGGTGATGTTTTGTTGGCCACCCATTGCTTGCAGGATTTCGTATGGCAATTCACCGGCAACGGCTGAATCGTCGTCTTCGTCTGCTTCGTCGTCTTCACGCCCTGGCGTCATCAAATTGAATTTTGTGATGGCGAAGCGGAAGCCGAAATAGTAAATGACGGCGAAGAACAGACCAACAATGATAACCCAGAACCATTCCGTTCTACCCGGCATGACGCCGAACAGCAGGAAGTCGATGAGGCCGCCGGAGAAAGTCATGCCGATTTTAACATCAAGAATGTGCATGATCATAAAGGACAGTCCAGCGAATACTGCGTGGATCCCGAACAATACTGGTGCTACGAAAAGGAATGCGAATTCAAGCGGTTCAGTGATCCCTGTCAAAAATGAAGTGAGGGCAGCTGAACCCATAATGCCGCCAACAACTTTCTTGCGTTCAGGGCGTGCGCAGTGGTAGATCGCAAGCGCTGCTGCTGGAAGGCCGAACATCATAAACGGATATTTTCCTGTCATGAACGTGCCGGCTGTGAAATCGACTCCATCACGCAATTGCTCAATAAAGATGCGCTGGTCGCCGCGGATGATTTCGCCAGCTTCATTTGTATACGTGCCGAACTCAAACCAGAACGGTGAGTAGAAAATGTGGTGAAGCCCGAAAGGAATCAACGAGCGTTCGACAAGGCCGAAGACGAACGCCGCAAGTGTGCGGTTTGTGTCTAGGATGAAATAAGAGAGCGTGTTTAGGCCGTTCTGTGCAAAAGGCCACACAAGGTACATCGCGACACCGAGAAACAATGCCGAGAATGCAGTAATAATTGGAACAAAGCGCTTTCCGGCGAAGAAGCCGAGAAATTGCGGCAAGTTGATATTGTAGAATTTATTGTACATCGCTGCGGCCAATATCCCGACGATGATCCCGCCGAAGACGCCGGTCTGCAAGGTTGGAATGCCGAGGACCATGGCGTACGCAGGATCTGAAGTGGCCAACTCTTCTGTGATGCCGCCGACTGCTTTCATTGTGACGTTCATGATCAAATAGCCGATGATCGCGGCAAGACCTGCGACGCCGTCACCGCCGGCTAAGCCAATCGCTACACCGACCGCAAAGAGCAGTGGCAAGTTGTCAAAGATGACACCGCCGGCTTCCGCCATGATAAAGAGCAATGACTGGACCCATGGGGTGCCGAAGAATGGTACCGCTTCCACAAATGTGTCTTGTGAAAAGCTTGTGCCGAATGCCAGCAAAATTCCTGCTGCAGGCAAGAGTGCGACAGGCAGCATCAATGCCTTCCCGACTTTTTGCAATGTACCGAATACATTAGTAGACATAAAATTTCCTCCTTTATTGGTAAAACTTACTGCGGATCAAACGGGATTGAGCGTGTTTGGCGGAAGCTAAAGCATACAAAAAAGGCATGAGCGGAAAAGGCATCGGTAAAAAAAGGGGAGAGATCCCCTAGATTAACCGTTGTACCTTTTCATACTCATGCCTGATCGAATCAGTAACACGTATGAATCAGTTTGTATGGGTCAAGCGCTGCAGATGAATCGTCAGATAAAGTACTTCCGCTTCGTCGACAGGCTTTTTTAATTGGTTTTGCATCACTTTAATGAGCTTCCAAGCCAGATTATAGCACACGGGGTATTCGGCTTTCAATAGCTCTTGGAGTTTATTTTCATCACCGAGCGATTCCCCGTGATGGATGCGGTCGATCGCCCGGTGCAAATGCTGAATCAAGCGATGGTAATTCACATTGTCTTTGCTGATGTCGACTTTCAACCCATCTTCGATCAATTCTGTCAGGCGTGAGATGAGTGCGTGGTCGCGGTTCATGTCGCGCAAGGATTTGTCAGTCACGGCACTATGGATGTGGAGTGCGATAAAACCGATCTCGCCTTCCGGAAACACGATGCCCAGCTGGCGTTCAAACTCTTTCACGACACCTTTTGCCACTTGGTATTCTTTCGGATACAAAGACTCGATTTCAAACAGGAAGGAGTTAGAGAACTGCATGTTTTGCTGGATGCGCTTGATGGCAAAAGACAAATGATCCGTCAGCGCCACGTGAATGTGTTCATTCAACTCGGTGCCCATCTGTTCTTCGATATATAATAGTTGATCATTGATAAACGCGATCAAGTCTTCATCGATATAAGGGATCAAGTTGACGTATTGTTCCTTCTCCGCCTCATCTTTTAACAGGAAGGTCTTATCGGCATGATCAAAGGAAATGACATCGCCTTTTTTCCGGTTGAAGCCAAGGCCGTTTCCGATCAAGACAACTTCCTTATAGACATCATGGCGGGCGATCACGACGTTGTTATTCAATACTTTCTCAATGGTCAATAGCTGTTCCATGATTTCCTCCATTCAAAAAAAACGCCTTGACGCGCTAAGCATAATTCAAGTTATACAGGAAAAGGGCATGTGAAAACAAGTTTGGTGCGTGAGTGTCCCTGTGCACGGCACAATTCGGGCGACGAGGAGTGGGTGGAAATGGCGGCGGGAATGGATTTACGGGGGGCGGGTGGTTGGTTGCGTCCCTGTGCGTGACACAATTCACACGGGAAATGGGCCGGTTTTTGTTTGATTTCGTCGCTTGTCCCTGTGCATCACACAATTTAAGCAGCGGAAAATGCATAGGTAGTGGATTTGGGTGTGAAATAGCCCCTGTGCAAGGCACAATTTAGTTCGTTAAAGCGGAGCTGAAAACAGGCAGCTGATTCGAGAAGAAAGCACCTCAGAAGAAATAAGGCAAGAAGAGGGAGTAGCACAAGAATAAGCGGTAGCAAGTAAAGCAGCAGTTGCAGACACAGCGACACCAGCCACAGTCGAAGTGAATGGCTCGAATGACTATCCGTGGAAGGCAGTTGATCTGGATGGTATGATCATGGACGTAGCGAAAAGCTTGTATCCTGGTGCCCAAAGATATGCGACCTGATTTTTATGTGTAATAAAGATACAGCAAAAGAAGATGGAGTTGGTTTTTATGACGAAAAACAAAATGACAACAAAAGCGGTTATCTCAACAGCAGTACTCACATTGGCTATTTCCATCGTGCCAACGGGCAATGCTTTTAGCAATATCGAATTCGGCCTGATTCAAGCAGAGGCGTCGACAGCCACGCATGTGGCGAAAGGGAATTTGAATCTTCGCAGTGGCGGTTCATTAAAGGACAAGATCATTTTGCAAATTCCTAAGGGTGGAAAAATTGAGTACATCTCGGGAAGCGGTATTTGGTACAAAGTGAAGTATGGCACGACCACGGGTTATGTTCATTCCGACTACATAACGAAAATCGAAACAGTCGCACCAGAAACACCAAAAGAAACCTCGGCGACCCATTTTGCGAAAAGTAACGTCAACCTCCGTACCGGGGCTTCGACCAAACACGAAATTATGTTGCAGATTCCTAAAAACGGAAAAGTTTCGTATATCTCAAAAAGCGGCATTTGGTACAAAGTGAAGTATGGTACGAACACGGGTTATGTTCACTCGGATTACCTAACAAAAATCGAGACAGTCGCACCAGAGACACCAAAAGAAATCCCGGCAACCCATTTTGCGAAAAGTAACCTCAACCTCCGTACCGGGGCTTCGACCAAACACGAAATTGTGTTGCAGATTCCTAAAAACGGAAAAGTTTCGTATATTTCGAAGAGCGGTATTTGGTATAAAGTGAAGTACGGCACGAAAACGGGCTATGTTCATTCCGGCTACCTAGCAAAAATCGGAGCAGCAGAACCATCGAAATACCCGGCTCCTTCGACGGACACACCGGGCAAATATGTAGAAGACATTTTGATTGTGAATAAAAAGTATGCATTGCCTTCAACTTACAATCCAGGAATAAATGCTACGGCGAAAAAAGCATTGGATGCTATGATTGCTGATGCAAAAAAACAGAGCGTTACATTAAAGAACACGAGTTCATACCGTTCTTATTGGTATCAAAACACCCTGTATAATAACTATGTGAAAAAGCATGGCAAAGCAAAAGCAGATCGCTTCAGCGCACGTCCTGGACATTCTGAACATCAGACTGGACTGGCCTTCGATTTAGGCGGAGTTAATCAAGCTCATTGGTTTGAAGAGTCGTTTGCAAACACTAAAGAAGGAAAATGGCTGGCTTCAAACGCTCATAAATATGGTTTCCACTTGCGCTACCAAAAAGGCAAGGAAGACATCACGGGTTACATGTTTGAGCCATGGCACTTCCGTTACATCGGGGAGGCCAACGCTACCAAAATCAAGGCTAGTGGAAAAACACTTGAAGAGTATTTCGATATTCCGGGGAAATAGACGGAGCGAAAAGAGTCTCATAGGAGGCTCTTTTTTTTTGCGCAAGTGGCGTCCCTGTGCACGGCACAATTCGAGCGATTCGAGCGAGGAAGAATGGCGGTAGGAGTAGGTTTTTATGGTGGGAGTGGTTGATTGCGTCCCTGTGCGTGACACAATTTTAGCAAGGATACACGGTTTTTCATCGTACTGATCACTGATATGAAAGCGAATACATTTCTTTGATTAATACTTTAATTGGTATAGACAACTATACAAATTAACTCTATAGTAAAAAGCAAGAATACATAAAGGGGTGGAATAAAATGTTTGGTTTTCTGCAGAAAATTGGTAAATCATTGATGTTTCCGATCGCGACACTTCCGGCTGCCGCATTGCTGTTGCGTTTTGGGCAGGACGATTTGCTCGGGATTCCGTTTCTATCGGCAGCGGGCGCTGGGATCATTGATAACTTGGCGATTATTTTTGCCATCGGTATTGCCATGGGGCTGGCCCATGATGGAAATGGCGGAGCGGCACTTGCCGGGGCCATCGCTTATTTAGTTTTAACTTCAGCCATTGTCACCATCAACGAATCCATAAATATGGGCGTTTTCGCCGGTATTCTCTCAGGAATCGTTGGCGGGCTGCTGTATAACAAGTTTTATGATGTGAAACTGCCGAGCTGGCTGGCTTTCTTTGGAGGCAGGCGCTTTGTGCCGATTATTACGGCGGCCACCATGACCATAATTGCCGGCGCACTCGGTTATTTATGGCCACCGGTTCAAGAAGGAATTGACGCGGCCGGGGCGTGGATCTTAAATGCAGGGATGTTTGGGGTTGGTTCCTATGGGTTCTTAAACCGCCTGTTATTGCCGACCGGTTTGCATCATGTCATCAATACAGTTGTTTGGTTCGATTTTGGTACTTTCACGGATGCCAACGGCGAAGTGATACGCGGGGAAATCAACCGCTTCCTAAAAGGCGACCCGACAGCCGGGCCTTTCCTTTCCGGATTTTTCCCGGTCATGATGTTCGGGCTTCCGGCTGCTTGCCTTGCCATGTATATGGCTGCGAAAAAAGAGCGTAAGGCAGCAGTGGGCGGCATGCTTTTCAGTATTGGATTTACTTCTTTCCTAACAGGGATTACAGAGCCAATTGAATTTTCTTTCATGTTCTTGTCTCCGATATTGTATGTCATTCATGCATTGCTGACAGGAGTCTCCATGATGGTCGCCTATGCGCTGGACATCCGGCACGGGTTTGGCTTTTCAGCGGGCGCCATCGACTATGTGCTGAATTATGGTTTGGCGGAAAATCCGCTCCTTCTTCTCGTCATGGGGCTCGTTACAGGAATTGTTTACTTTACGGTCTTTTATTTCATGATCATAAAATTCGATTTGAAAACTCCCGGCCGTGAAGATGAAGATGCAGAAGACGGGAATGCTTATTCCGGAGATGATAAAATTGATGTAAGAGCTTACCACACGATTGAAGCACTTGGCGGAAGCGACAATCTCACGTCAGTGGATTATTGTACAACGCGTCTTCGAGTGACGGTGAAAGATGCTGGGGAAGTGAACGAAAAAGATTTGAAACGCCACGGCGCAATGGGTGTTATGAAAGTGAACAAAACCAATGTTCAAGTCGTTATCGGAACTGCAGTGGAATTCTTGGGAGATGCGATGAAGCAACGGTTGGCAGATGGCAATCCTGCTCCGGAAAACACGGATCAAGTTCTAGAAGACGCACCGGCTGGCCAAGAAATGACAAAAGAAATTTTAGCTGAAGATTTCGTTATGCCGATCGAAGGGGAAATCGTTCCTTTATCAGAAGTCCCGGATGATGCTTTTGCAAAAGAAATGATGGGGCCAGGGTTTGGCATCAAGCCTTCGGGCAGTATTGTCTATTCACCGGTTGACGGAAGGTTGGTTACTGTATTCCCGACCAAGCATGCCCTTGGAATTGAGACTGACACGGGAGTGGAAATATTGATCCATGTCGGGCTGGATACAGTCAAGCTGAACGGCGAAGGATTTGAATCGCTGGTCGAGCAAGGGCAGCTTGTCCAACGGGGAGACGCTTTATTGAAACTCGATTTGGCCTTTTTGCAAGCCAATGCGCCTTCTATCGTTACACCAATTGTTTTCACTAATTTAACAGGCCAAAAACTGGATATGTTAAAAAACGGATTCCAGCAGCAAGGAACGGCGTCTATCTTGAAAATTAAATAACTTAAAGAAGCAAAAGCCGGGGATGTCAGTGATGATTTTCCCGGCTTTTCGTAAGGAGTGCTGATTTTGAATAAAACAATATTGATTTCAAATGTGGCCATCGCCAATGCGAAAACCGAAAGCCGAATAGCAGATCTCTTTTTGGAAGGCGGCAAAATAGCGGAGATCGGAGAAAGCCTATCCCGGGAAGCAGATTTCCACATCGATGGAAATGGGGAAAATTGGGTTGTCATGCCAGGATTTATTGATGTCCATATTCACGGGTCTTCAGGCTTTGATACGATGGATGCGACATCGGAGGCATTGAATGGATTAGCTAGTTCGCTCCCGCGGGAAGGGACAACCAGTTTTCTGGCGACCACGATGACGCAGTCAGATGAAGCCATTTCGAAAGCTCTGCAAACCGCCAGTGCTTTTCAAGCCGATGAACAGCAGGCAGAAATGCTCGGCGTGCACTTAGAAGGGCCGTTCATTTCTCCGGAGATGGCGGGGGCACAGCCGCTAGAATATATTATGGCCCCGTCGCTTTCTTTATTCGAAAAATGGCAGGAATTGAGCGGCAAGCGCATCAAGCAAATCACTATTGCTCCTGAGGCAGATCCCAATATGGAATTCATCAGAACGCTATCAGCGAATGGAGTTGTGGCCTCAATCGGGCATTCGAACGCCAGCTTCGAAAAAGTCCAAGAAGCGATAGCAGCGGGAGCGAAACAAGTCACTCACTTGTACAATCAGATGAGCCCGTTCCATCACAGGAATCCGGGAGTGGTCGGGGCTGCTTTTCTGGAAGAAGGTTTGGCGGTGGAGCTGATTGCGGATTTTGTCCACAGCCATCAGCAATCCGTCCGCTTGGCTTACCAGCAAATAGGCGCAAGCCGCTTAATTCTCATCACGGATGCTATGCGGGCTAAAGGTCTCGTGCCGGGAACTTATGATTTAGGGGGACAGGACGTACAAGTGAGTGAGCGGGATGCCCGCTTGCCAAATGGCGCGCTGGCCGGCAGCATCTTGACGATGGAAACTGCAGCGAAAAATGTAAAAGCGATCACCCATTGCACATGGCCGGAGCTTGCAGCGATGACTTCTGCCAATGCCGCCATACAGTTGGGCCTTGAAAATAAAGGCGTTATCGCGACGGGGAAAGATGCAGACCTGGTCATTTTAGATGGCGACGCGAACGTCCTGCTCACGATTTGCAGAGGAAATATCGCATTTGCAAAGGATGAGTTGCAATGAAGATAATTATAGTCGAAAATTACAATGCAATGAGCGAGAAAGCCGCACAACTGGTAGAACAGCAAATTTCAGAAAACAGCGAGATGGTATTGGGGCTGGCCACAGGATCCACGCCGCTTGGCCTTTATGAGAATATGATTGAAGGATACAAAAAACGGGGAGTTTCCTATAAACATGTCCAGACTATCAATTTGGATGAATACAGAGGCTTGAGCAAAGATCATCCGAATAGCTATTATGCGTTTATGTGCGAAAAGTTATTTAACCAGCTCGATATCCCTTTGGAAAATGTCCATCTGCCCGACGGAATTGCCCGTCCGGTCGAAGCGGAATGCCGCCGTTACGAAGCCCTTCTGGATCGTATCGGGCCGCCGCATCTGCAGATATTAGGCATGGGGACGAATGGGCATATCGGGTTCAATGAACCGGGAACTCCAGAACATAGCTTGACTCATTGCGTGAAACTCGATGAGTCGACGCGGGCGAACAATGCGCGTTTTTTCAAATCGGCTGATGAAGTGCCCACACATGCAATCACTTTAGGGATTGCCTCGATTCTAAAAAGCAAGGAAATTCTTGTGCTGGCTTCTGGCAAAAAAAAGGCGGAAGCTGTAAAGCGCTTGCTTGATCGAGAAATCAGCGAAGCTTTTCCTGCTTCTTTTTTGTGGAAGCATCAAAATGTTACGCTGATTGTTGACCGGGATGCTTATTAATTGGCCCAAACAGAAAGGCGGTGAATCTTTTGCTAGACAAGCAATCACGGATACCGATGTATGTCCAAATCGAAGAGGAATTGAAGAGCCGCATAGAGCGGGGCGAGTTTCCTGTAGGGGCCGCCATTCCTTCTGAGCGCGAACTGACGGAGCTTTTCAAGGTCAGCCGCATGACCGTCCGTCAATCCATCACTAATTTGGTGAACGACGGGTTGCTGTACCGTGAAAAAGGGCGGGGCACGTTTGTCGCTTCGCCGAAAGTTGAACAGCCGCTGATCGGCATGACCAGTTTTACCGAAGACATGCAGTCACGCGGCATGGTCCCTGGCAATAGACTGATTCGTTTCGAAAAAATGACTCCCAGCCCGGACATCGCAAAAGAGCTTCAGCTGCAAAGCGGCGAAAAGGTTTTTTATGTGGAGAGAATCCGTTATGCAGATGACAAGCCGATGGCACTTGAAAAGACGTACCTTCCGATCAAACTTTTTCCCCAGCTCAGCAAAGAAGCGTTGAAAGGCTCTCTCTATTTATTAATTGAGCAGGAGCAACAATTGATGATCAGCCATGCAAAGCAGCGCATGGAAGCGGCACTCGTTAAACAGGAGGATGCGGAACTGCTTCAGATCCATGTTCCCTCGGCCATCCTGCTCATAGAAAGAGCCAGTTACTTAACGAACGGGCAGCCCTTTGAAGTGGTCCGCAGCATCTACCGCGCAGACCGCTATAAATTCATTACCGAAATTAAGCGTTAAAGAAAATGAATTCAGTGGCCCCCATTCTGTGGAGCAAACCGAAGTGGCATAAGTGGGGAAAACGAGTTGTCTGAAGGAACTGATAAGCCACTGGCTATTTGAATAAGCAGGGAGCTGGGATAAATGTTAACTGCGTACTTTGAAAAAATAAAAGAAAAGCTCCAAGCGATTGAAGCATGTGAAAAAGAGAATATGGCCGAAGCGGCACGAAAAGTGGCCGAAGCCATAAAGCAGGGCAATATCGTCCAGCTATTCGGCTGCGGGCATTCGCATATCTTAACGGAAGAAGTGTTTTTCCGCGCGGGCGGATTGGTGCCAATCAAGCCGATATTGATAGAACCGCTGATGCTTCATGAAGGCGCCGTCACTTCCTCGCAATTGGAACGGCAGCCGGATTACGCCGCGAGTTTTCTAGCGGAACAAGATTTTCGTCCTGGAGATGTGCTGATTGTATTATCCACTTCAGGCCGAAATCCGGTGCCAGTGGATGTGGCCCATCATGCGCGTGAAAATGGCGTGTATGTCATCGGGCTGACTTCCCTGGCATATTCACAAAGCCAGCCTTCCCGGCATAGCAGCGGAAAACATTTATATAACTCTGTCGATCTTGCCATAGACAACCATTCTGTCGCCGGAGACGCCATCCTTTCAGATGCCAAAGTAAAAGTCCCGTTCGGCCCTACGTCAACTGTGACGGGAGCCGCCATCTTGAACGCCGTCTTCGCTGAAGCGATAGCCCTGATGGCAGACGAAGGGTTCGAACCGCCTGTTTTTTTAAGTGGCAATATTGATGGCGCAGATGGCCATAACCACCGACTTGTGGAGAAATACCGCAACAGAATTCCTTTATTGTCCTGATGTCCCTGTGCATGGCACAATTCGCTCAGACAGAAATGGCGGCGTTGCTGGTTTTTCTGCCGTGTATAGTCGGGGCGCGTCCCTGTGCAAGACACAATTCAACAGCTATCCATCTAGCCTAGGGCAGGAATAGGCGGCATCGAAGTGGAAGTAATGAAGTATCCGATTGGCAGCTAGTTGGATGGAGTCCCATCCCCTGCTGGTCATTGAACATTCCAAAGTCGATCCAATGCAAGGGAACCATGCAAGCCATAGTAATGAGGCTTGAGGAAGACATGGCCAAATTGTAGAAAAGGGGAGAAGACACATGAAAGCGATGGTCTGCACGCGTTATGGAACTCCGGATAGGCTAGAGCTGCAGGAGCTTGAACAACCGCTGCCAAAAGCCAACGAAATCAGCATCAAAGTCCTGTCATCTACTGTCACTGCAGGGGATTGCGAGATGCGCAGCTTTACTTTTCCTCTATATTTGCATCTTCCAATGCGTTTATTGTTCGGTGTCCGTAAGCCGAGAATGAAAGTGTTGGGGCAGGAATTTGCCGGTGTGGTGGAGGCGGTCGGCGAAAGCCAGAAACACTTCAAGAAAGGCGACCGTGTAGTCGGGTCGACCGGGATGAAACTCGGTGCGAACGCCGAGTATGTGTGTTTGCCAGAACGTTATGCGATCGTTCACATGCCTAAAGAGTTGGATTATGAGCAGGCCGCAACGATTCCGACAGGCGGGATGAATGCTTTATTTTTTCTGCGGAAAGCTAATATTCAAGCCGGGCAAAAAGTATTGATTCTCGGAGCGGGCGGCAGCATCGGCACAATCGCTGTCCAGCTCGCGAAACACGCAGGAGCTGAAGTGACAGCGATCGACCGGCAGGAAAAACTAGACATGCTTTTATCAATCGGAGCGGACAAGGTTATTGATTATGAGCGGGAAAATTTTACGGCTAGTGGCGAAACTTATGACGTCATCTTTGACATTGTAGGGAAAAATACGTTTTCACAAGCCATGGGTTCGTTGAAACCAACAGGCATTTACTTAATTGGCAATCCAAGCCTTGGCCAAGTCCTACGGAAGTTTAGTGGGAGAAAGAAAGGTGCAGGGAAAGTGTTTGTGGGTGTAGCGGATTACAAAGCCGGTGACTTGCGCTATTTAGTCGATTTATCTGCAAAAGGAAAGCTCACGACGGTCATTGATCGTACTTTTCCACTTGAAGAGTTAGCTCAGGCGCATCATTACGTGGAGAGCGGGATGAAAAAAGGGAATGTGGTTATTGTGCACTGACTGTCCTACGCTTGAACCTCCAGTACAAAATATAATACTAGCAAAAAATGCATGAAGAATATTCCCGATATTAGGGGGAAGTTCTTCATGCATTTTTGTGTTGTGGTGTTGAAATTAAATTGTGTCGTGCACAGGGGCAAATACGTTTATCAAACAGTAACGACCGCAGTCAAATCAATATTGCCGCTCATTTTCTATGAGTAGAATTGTGTCGTGCACAGGGACACAGAAACAATAAAAAGACTTTTTAGCCAATCGTTTTATCGCTGACCTTACCGCGGATATTTTGATAGATGCGCAGGCCATCGGATGGATAGCCCGACAATGCGCCGAAAAACCCTGGATATGTAACGGGAATTACGCTCGTGAGAAACAGGCAGAAATTGACCGCAGCAAACGGATAAGCATATTGAAAGCTTCCTGAAGCACTAATAGACAAGCCATAAGCCAGCGTCCCGGCAATAAGAGAAAACAACGGGCCGCAAGCATCGACTAAGAGTCTCTGTGCGTTTGATAAGGGAGGGATGTCTTTATAGTTGGAAATTAAACAAAAACCTGATAATCCCAATCCAAGGTAAAAATGAAACTTGTGGATGCTGAATGCCAACTTATTTTCTTTATGCGGCGTGCCCAGAAAAATATTCGCCTCACCAGATTTTGTCGATAAGACGATCGGTAGAGCATGTCCGAGTTCGTGGATCAGGATGGAAATCGGCAATAAAATGAAAAAGATAGTCAATAGATCTAATATCAATTAGCATTCTCCTCCGCAAAGGACCAATTAAATGCTGGCCAATTCGTTTGTCATTATAGTATAAATAAATGAAATAAAAGTCAATTTATCTTTTATTTCCATATTTAAAAAAGGAACGCAGTGCCGGGATACATCCGGTAGCTGCGTTCCTTTTTCGCTTAAATTGTGTCATGCACAGGGGCAAAAACAGCAACGCCCAACACGGAAATACAGTTATGCCAACTTTCTGGAGTGATCATCGGCATTTGAATTGTGTCGTGCACAGGGACTACTCTCCCCGCACCACTACCTCGATATGCCGGAAGCTCGCGACATCAAACAATCCGCGATCGGTCAGTTTCAGGTGGGGAATGACCGGCAGCGACAGAAACGACAAAGTCAGGAAGGCGTTGAAATGCGTTGGGGCGCCGATCTGCAGGAGGCCTTGGTCAATTGCCTTGAGCTGATTGTAAACAGCGGGGATAGGTTTATCGGACATCAATCCGGCAATCGGCAACGATAAACTGGCCGAGACTTTGCCGTTTTGGACCACGGCTAGCCCGCCTTGTAGCTCTTGCAGTGCACGAATTGCCGCCAACATATCCTCATCATTTGTCCCGACCACAATGATGTTATGGGAATCGTGCGCTACGGTTGTGGCGATGGCGCCGTCTTGGAGGCCCAGCCCTTTGACGATGCCGAGCTCGATATTGCCAGTCGCCCGGTGGCGTTCGATGACGGCGATTTTTAAATGATCGCTCGCTGCATCCGAAACAAAGTATCCGCCGGCGACTGGTACTTTTTCAATTAAATGTTCGGTAATCAATTTGTTCGGGTTGATGCCGATGACATGGGCGCTCGCATTCGTCTCCATCAGAATTTGCAGATTTTCTGTGGACAGTCCGGCAATGCTCACTGTGTCTCGCACAGTTGCCGTTTCGTTATCTTCTTGAATGGGTCCTGCGTAGCGGCCGTCTTTCGCCGCCAATTGCCCGCCTTTATAGACTTCCGCAATCGTGAATTCTTCCAAATTATCGAGCATAATAAAATCCGCGTCGTATCCGGGAGCGATAGCGCCTTTTTGGTGCAGCCCGAAACATTGGGCAGCGTTCAGCGTCGCCATCGACATGGCGGTGATGGGGTTGATTCCGGAGCGGATCGCTGTCCGGATATTATGATCGACGCTGCCTTCTTCGATTAGATCATCGAGATGCTTGTCGTCGGTGCAGAATAAGCAGCGATGAGCGTTTTGTTCGGTCACGCCTTCAAGCAGCGCGTGCAGGTCTTTTGCGACCGAACCTTCGCGCAGCATGACGTACAGGCCGCGTTCGATGCGGGCTGTCATTTCGTCTTTCGTTACGCATTCATGATCCGTCAAGATGCCCGCGGTGCCATAGACGTTGATGTCATTGTCGGTGAGGCCTGCTGCGTGGCCGTCGATCTGCCGGCTCAGCAGTAGTTTATCGAGCATCGCCTCGTCTCCTTGAAGCACCGCGGGGAAATCCATCACTTCCGCCAAACCGAGCACTGAATCGCGACTGGCAAAAGGCACCAGGTCTTCAGCGGACAGCCGGGCGCCAGCGTTTTCAAAAGGCGTTGCCGGAACGCAGGACGGCAGCATCATTTTAATGTCGAGCATGGCCTGCTCTGCATCTTTCAACATGAATTCAAGTCCCGCCGTTCCGCTGACATTGGCGATTTCGTGCGGGTCGGTGATGATTGTCGTTACGCCGTGTGGCAGCACGACTTGTGAGAACTGTTGCGGCGTCACCATGGACGACTCGATATGGACATGGGCATCGATCAAGCCGGGCGCGATGAATTTTCCGGTGGCATCGATTTCCTGCACGCCTTCATAGTCTCCGATTCCGACGAACACGCCGTCAGTGATTGCCACATCACCAGCCGTCAAGCTTTTCGTGTAGACATTGACGATGGATGCATGGCGAATAACCAAGTCCGCTTTTTTTCGTTTATTTGCAACATCGATTCTATTTTTCAATTGGGCTTTTTTCATGGCTACTCATGCTCCTTTGATTGCTCGGTATCATATTGAACGCGAAATAAGTTTTGCTTTATTCTACAGCAGACTGGTGACAAGACCTAGCGAAAAAGAGAAAAAACTCTGTGGTTGTCCCTGTGCACGACACAATTTAGAGCACTGAAAACGCGCGGAGAGTGGATGTAGGTATGAAACCGTCCCTGTGCACGACACAATTCATTCAGATGTCACCTTCTACCGAGAGTCAGAACTTGGGAACTATCCCAATGCGCTCAAAAGGTGGTAACATATCAACAAGAAAAGGATTCAGAGAATTGCCACGGAGATGGGCAGGTCGAGCGTGCCAAGCAGAGAGGGATGGCGTAAGGGCTCGGAATGTACCAAAGAGTTTCATATGATGGGGGTAAAATCATGGGAGAAGTGTGCAAGGTCCTGATTGTCGACGACGAGATGCTGATCAGGCAGGGGATCATCAATTATATTGCCTGGGAACAGGAAGGCTTTCAAATTGTTGGAGAAGCTTCGAACGGCAAAGAAGCGATGGGCTTGATTGCAGAATTTGCACCGCATATCGTCATCACGGACATCGTCATGCCGATCATGGATGGCATCGATTTGGTGAAAGAAGGAAAGATGGAGTTTCCTGACACCGAATTTATTGTGCTGAGCAGTTTCGAAGACTTCGAATACGTCCGGTCGATGTTCCAGAACGGCGTTGCCGATTATATTTTAAAGCCGAAACTCAACGGCCCTGAGCTATTGAAAATATTAAACCGTGTGGTGAACCGCATTCCGGGCCTGCAGCATTGTGTTTCGGCGGCGCAGGCCGAACCAACGACAGAAGAGATGTTGGAAGGCGTGATTCAAGGCTATCATTTGCCTGTCGAACGGGACGGACTATCCGACATTCTGCCGAACAGCGACTTCGTTTTGGTGGCGATCCGCGGAAAAAGCGTCGATCCGCTCCAGCTGAAAACGGCTTTGGAGCGCTCCATGCTGGAAGAAATGCCGATTCTCGCCTTGAATTCCAGCGATGCCGATGCGCTGTTGCTGCTGAATTTCCATCCGCATCAACTGGATACCATTAAACAAGCCATCAAACAGCAGGCGGCTCGCTTGCCAGAGGCCGCATGGATGATGTGCGAGCCGGTCGATGCCATCGAAGGTTTAAAGAAAGCGCACGATGAAGGCTGCGCGAAGATGAAGAAATATGCATTTTATTTGCCGGAAGACAAGCTGTTCATCTTTGGTGAATTGCCTCAGGAAAATGAAAAACAAGCGACTTTCGATTTGAATCATTTTATCGAGATGTTCAAGGACCGGCTGTTCAATGCAGCGTTCACTTACCTGGAAAACCATGTGGACTATTTGTCTGGGCGCTACAACAATGACAGCTTTGAGTTCAAGTCGTTTTTGGGCAATATCGTCTTCAACATCGTCGTATTATTGGATGCCATGAAATACGACACCGAAGAGCTCGAACAGAAAAAATACAGCTATTTCTCGACAATCAACGAAGCTGCCGATATCAATGAAGCTTTAGGCTTGCTCCGTGAGTTCCTCGAAGAAACAAAGGAAATTATCCATTTGGGGGATAAAGCGAGCGAATCCAATAACCTTGATAAGATCCTTGAATATATCGAACTTCATTACACCGAGCCGCTGCGTTTGTCGGAAATCGCCAACCATTTCCACTTTAATGCGTCGTACTTGTCGTCTTATTTCAGTACGCACCATAAAGAAGGCTTCAGCGAATACTTGAACCGTGTGCGCATCAAGAAATCGATGGAATTATTGGAAAACAGCACGGTATCCATCTCTAATATCAGCGGCATGGTCGGTTATTCGGAGCACAGCTATTATTGCAAAGTGTTTAAGCGCATAACCGGGATGTCTCCAGGCAGCTATCGAAAGGAGCTCCAAGCCCGCAATGAACATGAAGAAAAAGGCCTTTCGCATCTTAAGAAATAACAGCTTGTTCATCAAAATGTTCCTGATCATGGTCATCAGCATCGTGGCGGTTTCCTTATTGATCACGTTCAGTTCGATCCGCATGTCGTCCGATTTGTTCATGGACACTTTCAGCATTTCGAACACGAAAGCTTTGGAACAGATCGAAAACGAGTTCGAAGACTATAGCTTTGCGATCGTTGCGGCCACGAATGAAGTACAAAACAACGGCACGATTAAACGGGTGCTGACACAAACGGACGCCACTACTTTGGAAACCTATAGCTCTTATCACGATATCAGTGAGCAGATCGAGCGCATTTATCGGACCGTCGAGTCGTATGATGCCAATATGATCGTGCTCGGCAACAACGAGCGCTTGTATAATGTGAACTACACAAATTGGCCGGTGTCGTGGGAAGCGTTGCGCAACCACCCGATTTCGCAGTACACGATTAATCGGCCTAACCGGATAATCTATCAGTTTATACCGTCCACATCGTTCGCAGATGAGCCGATGATTGTCGCGACAAAAGCATTGATGGAGCGATCGACCGGCGAGATTTACGGCGTCTTATACTTCCCAATCCGCGAAGCGCAGCTCAAGCAATTTTACGAAGGCTATACGAGCGAAGAAAACGAAGTCATGCTGGTCGATGCTGAAGGGAAAATCGTTTCTGGCAATCAAGAGGCGATGATCGGCCAAGAAGCGCCCGAGTTGATGGCCCTCGCAAAAGAAGTGGACGATGAGGGGCTGGAATACAAAGACGTCGAAGTGTTCGGCAAGGATTATATGCTGATGGCGCAATACTTGCCGACTTATAATATGTATTTGGTTAATCTTGTCGACAAAGACGCGGTGCTCGCCAACCTCATCAATACGAGGGAAATCCTGCTGATCAGCCTTGGCATCGTGTTGCTCGCGGTCATCGTCGTGTTTATCATTTCGCGGCGCATGACCAATTCGATCAGCCGCCTGGTCAAGCAAATCTCGACCATGGCAAAACACGATTTCAACGTGCCGGTTGCAGAAACCGGTGGCTACGAAGCGAAGAAAATCGCCAATGCCTTCAACGCCATGCTCAATGAATTACAGGAATACGTGGATTTGGCGATACAGGCCCAGCAAAAGCAGCGCAGCGCTGAATTGATGGCGCTGCAGCACCAGATCAATCCGCATTTTATCTATAACACCTTGGCGTCGATCAAGTTCATGATCCAGCAAGGCAAAAAAGAGCAAGCGACCGATATGATCCACGCCTTGATTGCGCTGCTGCAAAATGCGCTCAGCAATGTCGAACAGACCATTACCGTGGAGCAGGAAATAGCGGATTTGAAAAACTATGTGTTGATCAACCAATCGCGTTACGGCGATGGCATCAAAGTGAATTTCTTCATTTCGCCGGATTGCCTGGATTGCCAATTGCCGAAATTGATCCTGCAGCCCTTTATCGAAAATGCGTTTTTCCATGCCTTCAATGAGAAAAAACAAGGCTTTGTGCAAATTCTAGTGGCTCAAAAAGGCGACAATTTGTTGTGCGAAATCGTCGATAACGGCGATGGCATGGAAATCAAAGGCGACCACACGAAAGAAGATATCAAGGAAAAACGCCACCTGTTCAGCGGCATCGGCATCCGCAATGTCCACGAACGCATCCAGATGCTTTACGGCGAACAATACGGCGTAGACATCTCAAGCGTCAAAGGCGAAGGCACCAAAGTCAAAGTGGAATTGCCGCTTCAGAAAGTCATGGTGTAAGTTGAATGAATTTTTTAGATTTCTTTATAAGCGATATTCCCCAAAACAGCTGAAAAGCTTTGCTCTACTCTCACTCTGTTCGAGCATCGCAAACGAATTGGCTCAGCTCCGCTTCACTAATTCGCTTCCTGGGGGCTTGCGCTGAACTAATTCGGGCTAAACGCCCGAATGGATTTCAGCACTTCGTCGAAACGGAGTTGGAAAGCCACCTCCGTTTCTGCTCCCCAAGGAGTCTGCGCTATTTTGCTACATATCTATTCAATAGTTCATCCGAAAGAGCGGAAGGTGGCGAAGAGCAAAGAGGTGCTCCTACATCGCTGCGCTGCTGCGTCGCAAACGAATCCTGCCAAGCACGATTCGCTTCCTGCGGAAATAGCACGAGCTGAAGACCCTGGACTGAGCGTAAGCGAGGGAAGCGGCTGAAGCCGTGTCCTGGCAGCTGGCATCGCGACGTCCTGTCACGCCAGCTGCATGATCCACACCCTGTGGACCGGAAAGCGCCCACCTGAAGCGATTTTAAAATTCTATTTTTCTATCTCTGATTTATTTGTTCACCAAAAGCCAACGAAATTCCAAGAACCTAATAATAGTACAAGAAAAAAGAGAGAAAATTGAAATGTCTAAAAATTTTCGAATAGAACACCTAAAGATTGTGCTAACAATCTTTTTTTTTTGGCCGCTATACTGTTTACAAGGCGAAAAGTTAAGCGCTTACAAAAAGGGGGATTTCAAATGAAGAAGTTTAATCTTATGTTTTTGGCGGCAGCGAGCATGGCCGCGTTAGCAGCTTGTTCTTCTGGGGATGAAGAGGCGAGCGGTGGCAGTGGATCAGAAGGTTCAGCTGACGTAGACGAGATTACAGCATGGGCTTGGGATCCAGCTTTCAACATTGCAGCTCTTGAAAACGCAAAAGAAGCGTACAATGGCGACGGCGATTACGAAGTGAACATCATTGAAAATGCACAAGACGATATTATCCAAAAACTCAATACGGGGCTCAGCTCAGGGACAACAAACGGCATGCCGAACATTGTCTTGATTGAAGATTACCGTGCACAAAGCTTCCTACAAGCTTATCCGGATGCTTTCCATCCATTGACGGACGTCATCAATTCTGACGACTTCGCAGATTATAAAATTGCTACAACCAGCTATGACGGCGAGCAATACGGATTGCCGTTCGATTCAGGCGTAGCAGCACTCTACGTCCGTACAGACTATTTGGAAGAAGCCGGCTACTCAGTTGAAGACGTAACTGACATCACATGGCAGGAATACATCGAAATCGGGAAAGACGTCAAAGAAGCAACAGGCAAGAACATGCTGACTTTGGATCCGAACGATTTGGCGCAAGTGCGCATGATGATCCAGACAAACGGATCTTGGTATGTGGAAGAAGATGGTTCGACACCGAACATTGCAGGAAACGAAACACTTGAAGCCGGTTTTGAAACATACAAAGAAATGATGGATGCGGACATCGCGAAAATCGTTTCTGACTGGAGCCAATTTGTCGGCGCCTTCAACAGCGGCGAAGTAGCGAGTGTGCCAACAGGAAACTGGATCACGCCAAGCGTCAAGCAAGCAGCTGACCAATCCGGTAACTGGGCAGTTGTTCCAATGCCTCGCTTGGATATGGAAGGCGCGGTTAACTCGTCCAACCTAGGCGGCAGCTCATGGTATGTGTTGAATGTGGACGGCAAAGAACAAGCAGCAGACTTCCTCTTGAACACATTCGGTTCAAATCCTGATTTGTATCAAACGCTTGTAGAAGACATCGGCGCTCTTGGGACTTACTCACCGGCAGCTGAAGGGGATGCATACGCAGTGGAAGATGAATTCTTCGGCGGACAGCAGCTCATCACAGATCTTTCTACATGGACAGACGAAATTCCAGCAGTTAACTATGGCCTTCACACGTACGCGATTGAAGATATCCTGGTGACTGGAATGCAAGATTATTTGAACGGCGCAGAACTGGATACAGTACTTGAAAATGTCCAAGGGCAAGCTGAAGCACAACTCAAATAATTGATCGGAAATAAATGAAGCCTTGAGTTGACGCCGACGAACTGGTAGAAGTGCTTTATCACTTACCAGTTGGGCACAGCTCAAGGTTTTTTTATAGGAGGAATGAAAAGCATGAGCCAGCTAGGAACAAAAAAAGCCGAAGTGGATCTCCCGGTTCGTACGAAATACGAAGAAAGCAGGCGCCAAAAAACAGGTGTCTTTTTCAAGAAAAAAGTGGGTTGGCTGTTTATCATTGTCTCGATCCTCGCCATCACCATCTTCAACTTTTACCCGATGGTTCAAGCGTTCCTGTTGTCTTTCCAATCCGGAATGGGCGCGAACCTGGAATATGTAGGGCTCGATAACTGGCGCCGCCTGTTCGGTGACCCGACTTTTATCGCAGCACTGACCAATACGACGATCTACTTGTTGATCCAAGTCCCGTTAATGATCGTATTGGCGCTATTCTTCTCCGTATTACTGAATGACCCGAAACTGAAGTTCAAAAGCTTCTTCAGGATTGCGATCTTCCTGCCGTGTGTCACATCACTCGTTGCCTATTCGGTCGTCTTTAAATACTTGTTTGGCATCGATGGCATCATCAATCAATTCTTGCTGAATTTTGGCTTTATCTCCGAGACGGTCAATTTCTTGGCTGACCCGTTTTGGGCGAAAGTGGTCATCATTTTGGCCATTACCTGGAGATGGACAGGCTATAATATGATCTTCTATTTGGCGGCATTGCAAAACGTCGACAAATCCATTTACGAAGCTGCCAAAATTGATGGCGCCAGTTCGTTCCAGCAATTTTTCCAAATTACGGTTCCGATGCTCAAGCCGATCATTTTGTTCACGTCCATTACGTCAACGATCGGTACGTTGCAGATCTTTGACGAAATCGTCAACATCACCAACGGCGGCCCTGGGAATGCGACCATTTCGATTTCGCAATACATTTACAACTTGTCATTTGAATACACGCCTGACTTCGGTTACGCATCAACTGTTTCCTACGTCATCGTAATTCTCGTGGTGATCCTTTCAATTATCCAATTCAGAGTGGCGGGTGAGAAAAAATGAACAGTTTAAAACGAATCTTCATCTATACGTTTCTCAGTGTCGCGGCGATTGTTTCCATTTTCCCATTCCTATGGATGCTCACCAGCATCACCAATAAATCGGTCGATGTGACGCAAGGGCGTTTACTTCCAGGAACGCATTTAATCGAAAACTTTAAAACCCTTTTTGCGACCGTCGATATCGTTCCAGCTTTGATCAATTCATCCATTATCGCGATCATCACGACTTTCTTGACGCTGTTGTTGGCATCGCTTGCGGGCTACGGGTTTGAAATCCACCGCAGCAAAGGAAAAGACATCGTCTTCACCATTTTGCTGTTGTCGATGATGATTCCGTTTGCGGCGATCATGATTCCTTTGTACCGCATGTTCGGCAGCATCAGTGAAACGGCACCGCTTATCGGCATCGACTCGCTCGGCGCGGTCATTTTGCCAACAGCGACAACGGCGTTCTTCATCTTCTTTTTCCGCCAAAATACCAAGATGTTTCCGAAAGATTTGGTGGAAGCGGGGCGCATCGATGGCTTGAGTGAGATCGGCGTCTTTTTCCGAATCTACGTGCCAACGATGAAAACGACTTACGCAGCTGCGGCGATCATTGCCTTCATGAACAGCTGGAATAACTACTTATGGCCATTGGTCATTTTGCAGTCGCCTGAAAAACGGACGATTCCGCTATTGATTTCGAATCTCGGATCGAGCTACTCGCCAGACTACGGTGTCATCATGTCAGCCATCGTCATCGCAACATTGCCGACCGCGCTTGTGTTCTTCCTCATGCAGAAGCACTTTGTTGCAGGCATGATGGGCTCGGTTAAGGGTTAAATGAAAGTTAGTTTAATGGGACATATCACTAGTTAAAGACGTGTTGCCTTGAACGCCGCTTCGGCCGCTTGGGGCATGGCTCCCGCAAGAAGCCAGGAAAATCACCTGTCTTCTTGCTTCGCCTAGCCCGTGGACGCGCCGGCGCTAATGAATGCATTAAAGAAAAGCAACTCTACTTTCCAACTACTCGAACTTCAGATATGGAGCAAAAACAGCGTAGACGCCTGCCGGAAAGCGCAGCTGTTTTGCGGAATATCGTCACTGCAAAACTATTAACTTAGCCGATACGGGAGGTAAATTGTGCCGATTTTATATAACGACGCCACACGTGAGTTTCATCTGCAAACCGAGAAGACCAGCTATATTTTCAACATCCTGAAAAATGAACAGCTCGGCCAGTTGTATTACGGTAAGAAACTGCGTCACCGGGACTCGTACGAGCGCTTGTTTCATATCGAGGAAATGCCGAATACCGCTTGCGTTTACGAAGGCGATTTGGTGTTTTCGCTCGATATTCTCAAACAGGAATACCCAGCATACGGAACGACGGATTTCCGCGAGCCGGCGTATCAGGTGCTGCAACAAGGCGGCAGCCGCATCACAAACTTCGTCTATCAAAATCACACCATCAATCAAGGGAAAAACAAGCTCGCTGGCTTGCCCGCGACATATGTCGAGCAAGACGAAGAAGCTACCACCTTGGAGATTTCTTTGTACGACGAAGCGATCGATGTGGAAATCCAGCTGTCCTATAGCGTCTTTGAACAACTGAACGCGATCACTCGCTCTGCCCGCTTTATTAATCACGGCCAAAGAGACGTCAATTTGACGAGAGCAATGAGTGCCAGCATCGATTTGCCGGATTCGGATTTCGAGATGGTGCAATTGTCCGGTGCATGGGTGAGGGAGCGTCATATCAAAAACCGCAAATTGGTGCCAGGCCTTCAAAGCATCAGCAGCACAAGAGGCACGAGCAGTGCCCAGCAAAACCCATTCCTGGCGCTGAAACGCCCATCGACTACCGAACATCACGGCGAAGTGTATGGCGTGAGTTTGGTCTATAGCGGCAATTTTCTGGCGCAAGTGGAAGTCGACCATTACGACGTGACGCGTTTGATGATCGGCATCAACCCGTTTGATTTTAATTGGCTGTTGGAAAGCGGCGAAAGTTTCCAGACGCCGGAAGTGGTGATGGTCTATTCAGCGGATGGCTTGAACGATATGAGCCAGACTTATCATAAGCTTTACCGAAACCGCTTGGCGCGCGGAACATGGCGCGACCGGGAACGCCCTGTGTTGATCAATAACTGGGAAGCAACGTATTTTGATTTCGATGAAACGAAAATCTTGGAACTCGCGAAGTCTTCCAAGGAATTGGGTGTGGAGCTGTTCGTGCTGGACGACGGCTGGTTCGGCAAGCGCGATGCGGACACGACGTCTCTCGGCGATTGGTTTGAAGACAAGCGCAAATTGCCGAGCGGCATCAGTCAATTGGCGAAAAACATTACCGATTTGGGAATGAAATTCGGTTTGTGGTTCGAACCGGAAATGGTCTCGAAAGTAAGCGAATTGTACAAAGCGCATCCGGACTGGATCATCCATGTGCCGAATCGCAAAAGCTCGCACGGCCGCAATCAACTCGTATTGGATTTCTCCCGCCAGGAAGTGGTGGATTATATCCACGGCTTGGTAGCCGGCGTACTGCGCGATGCGCCGATTTCCTATGTGAAATGGGACATGAACCGCTATATGACTGAAATCGGTTCATTGGAATTGCCGGCGAATCGCCAGCGTGAAGTCGCACACCGCTATATCCTCGGCGTGTATTCATTGTACGAACGATTGACTTCGGAATTTCCGGATGTCTTGTTCGAATCCTGTGCAGGAGGCGGCAGCCGCTTCGACCCAGGAATGCTCCATTACGCGCCGCAAGGGTGGACGAGTGATGACACCGATGCGGTCGAACGCTTGAAAATTCAATACGGCACGTCAATGGTCTATCCGATCAGCTCGATGGGCGCTCATGTCTCTGCGGTGCCGAATCATCAAGTGGGACGCATCACGAGCCTGAAGACGCGGGCGGATGTCGCGTATTTTGGCACATTCGGCTATGAACTTGATGTCACGAAGATGGGCGATGAAGACAAAGCCATCGTTACGGAGCAAATCGCTTTCTACAAAGAAAACCGTTCGCTCATCCAACAAGGACAATTTTACCGGCTAGCAAGTCCGTTCGCAGAAGATGGCAACGTGACGAGCTGGATGGTCGTGTCAGATGACCAGAGCGAAGCGATATTCGGCTATTACCAAGTGTTGGCCAAACCGAACCCAGGATATGCACGCGCATTCTTCAAAGGGCTCAACCCCGAATTCGAATACGCCATCGATGGGATCGACGATACGTTTTACGGGGATGAATTGATGGGAGCAGGCCTGCAGCTCAATCGTTACCGCCAAAATCAACATCCTTCTGATTTTTCTTCTATTATTTATAAATTAACGCGAGTGTAACTGAACAGTTCCGCAAAGCTTAACCTCCTTGCGGAATCTTACATAGGAGGCGTCGATGTGCTGACTGCTAAAAATGGATCGTTTTATTTTGAAGGAGAATCATTCCAAATATTGTCAGGTGGCATGCATTATTTCCGCACTGTGCCGGAACAATGGGAAGACCGCTTGCAGAAATTAAAAGCGCTCGGGCTGAATACAGTCGAAACCTATATCCCGTGGAATTTCCATGAACCGAAAAAAGGCCAATTCCACTTTTCCGGAATGGCGGATATCGAAGGCTTTATCGAGCTGGCACATCGCTTAGGGTTGTATGTCATCTTGCGCCCGGCGCCGTATATTTGCGCAGAGTGGGAAATGGGCGGTTTGCCGTCTTGGCTGATGAAAGACAAAAATTTGGTGTTGCGAAGCAGCGATCCGGCTTTTCTCGGGCATGTGGGAGATTATTTTGCGGAATTGCTGCCGAAATTCACTAAGCATCTATACCAAAACGGTGGCCCGGTCATCGCTATGCAGATCGAAAACGAATACGGCGCATATGGCAATGATTCGGCATACCTCGATTTCTTTAAAGCGCAATACGAACAACATGGACTTGATACCTTCTTGTTCACTTCAGACGGTCCGGACTTTATCACGCAAGGCTCGATGCCGGATGTGACAACGACCTTGAATTTCGGGTCGCGTGTGGACGAGTCATTCAAAGCACTCGATGCCTTCAAACCGGATTCGCCGAAAATGGTGGCCGAGTTTTGGATCGGCTGGTTTGATTACTGGTCAGGGGAACATACCGTACGGAGCGGGGACGATGTCGCTTCGGTCTTCAAGGAAATCATGGAAAAGAATATTTCTGTCAATTTCTATATGTTCCACGGCGGCACGAACTTCGGCTTCATGAACGGCGCGAACCATTACGATATCTACTATCCGACGATCACCAGCTATGATTACGACAGTTTGCTGACAGAAGGCGGGGCGATTACGGAAAAATACAAGGCGGTTAAAGAAGTGTTGCGTGAGTATCGGGAAGTACCAGCCGATTTCGAGGAGAGCGTCTCTGCGAAAGCGTACGGAACTGTCACGCTGACCGAATCGGCCAGTTTGTTCGATGTTCTAAAAGACATCAGCGAGAAAGTCGAGCATATTGTGCCGCTTTCAATGGAAGATATTGGCCAGGCTTACGGCTACACGCTGTACCGGACGACCGTCAACCGGCGGGGCGAACTGAAAGTCAGCTCAAAAGACATCCGCGACCGCGGCTTTATTTACATCAACGGCCGCCATGTGGCAACGACGTATATCAACGACGAGGAAAAAATGCTGACACTGGATTTCCCGGAAGCGGTGAACACGCTCGAGATTCTTGTGGAAAATATGGGGCGCGCCAATTACGGAGAGCATTTGACCGACCCGAAAGGCTTGGTCAACAATTTATGGCTCGGCGAGCAGTATTTCTTCCACTGGGACATGTTCAAAGTGGAACTCGAGCAGTTGCCGGAAAGCTACGGAACGGGAGAAGACCCGCGCTTCCCGAAATTCTTCCGCGGCTCGTTTGATGCCGAAGAAGGCTTGGATACGTATGTCGACACGCCCGGATTTACGAAAGGCAATGTCTTCATCAACGGCTTTAACCTCGGCCGTTATTGGAACACCGCCGGTCCGCAGCAACGCCTATACTTGCCAGGCCCGTTATTGAAAAAACAACACAACGAAATCGTCGTACTGGAACTGGAACAGACAACGACGGATCAAATCCAATTGCTGGATGAGCCGAAGCTTAGCTGAGTGATGGTTATTATAGAAGGGATGGAATCAAATGATCAACGATAAATTGCCGAAGATTTGGCACGGCGGGGACTATAACCCGGAACAATGGGATTCACAAGAAATCTGGGACGAAGATGTGCGCATGTTCAAACTGGCTGGTATCGACGTCGCGACCTTGAACGTTTTTTCATGGGCGCTCAATCAGCCGAATGAAGATACGTATAATTTCGAATGGTTGGACGACAAAATCAACCGTTTGTACGAAAATGGCATTTACACATGCCTCGCGACAAGCACCGCGGCGCATCCTGCGTGGATGGCGAAAAAATACCCCGACGTGTTGCGCGTTGATTTCTACGGCAGAAAACGCAAATTCGGCAGCCGACACAACTCGTGCCCGAACAGCCCGACATACCGTGAGTATTCCGAGAAAATCGCCGACAAACTAGCCGAGCGCTACAAAGACCATCCGGCGGTCTTGATTTGGCATGTGTCCAATGAATACGGCGGCTATTGCTATTGCGACAATTGCCAGGACGCTTTCCGTGTGTGGCTGAGCGATAAGTACGGCACGCTTGAAAAGCTCAACAAAGCGTGGAATACCGGATTCTGGGGCCACACATTCTACGAATGGGACGAAATCGTCGCGCCGAATATCCTCAGCGAAGAGCGCGAAGACAACGTCTCAGACTTCCAAGGAATCTCCCTTGATTACCGCCGCTTCCAATCGGACAGCCTGCTTGATTGCTATAAGCTCGAATACAACGCGATCCGCAAGCATACGCCGAACATTCCGATCACGACGAACTTGATGGGCACCTATCCGATGCTCGATTATTTCAAATGGGCAAAAGAAATGGATGTCGTGTCGTGGGATAACTACCCAGCGATCGATACGCCGTTCAGCTATACGGCGATGACGCACGATTTGATGCGCGGCTTGAAGAGCGGACAGCCGTTCATGCTGATGGAGCAGACGCCGAGCCAGCAAAACTGGCAGCCGTACAACTCCTTGAAGCGCCCGGGCGTTATGCGTTTGTGGAGCTATCAGGCAATCGGCCGAGGGGCGGATACGATTCTTTATTTCCAACTGCGCCGTTCGGTCGGGGCTTGCGAGAAATACCACGGAGCGGTCATTGAACACGTCGGGCACGAAAATACGCGTGTCTTCAACGAAGTGGCGCAAATCGGCAGTGAATTCAACCAGTTGGGCGATACTTTGCTCGATGCGCGGGTCAACGCCAAAGTGGCGATTGTCTTTGACTGGGAAAACCGCTGGGCGACAGAGCTGTCGAGCGGTCCATCCGTGTCGCTTGATTATGTCAATGAAGTCCATAAATACTACGACGCGTTGTATAAATTGAACGTCCAAGTCGACATGGTCGGCGTCGAAGAAGACTTGAGCCAATACGATGTCGTCATCGCGCCGGTCTTGTATATGGTGAAAGAAGGCTACGCAGCAAAAGTCGAGCGCTTCGTCGAAAACGGCGGCACCTTCATCACGACCTTCTTCAGCGGCATCGTCAACGAAACCGATATCGTGACACTCGGCGGCTACCCGGGCGAATTGCGCAAAGTGCTCGGCATTTGGGCGGAGGAAATTGACGCGTTGCATCCGGACGAAACGAATGAAATCGTCATGAACGGATCTCGCGGAAGTTTAAGCGGCAGCTATTCCTGCAATTTGCTGTTCGACTTGATCCACACAGAAGGCGCGCAAGCAGTCGCTGAATACGGCTCTGATTTCTATCAAGGCATGCCGGTCCTCACCGTCAACGAATTCGGAAAAGGAAAAGCTTGGTATGTGGCATCGAGCCCGGACGCAGAGTTCTTGGTCGATTTCCTGCAAACAGTATGCGAAGAAGCAGGCGTCGAGCCCTTGCTTTCCGTACCGGAAGGCGTCGAAACGACTGAACGCGTCAAAGACGGCCAGACGTATTTGTTCGTACTGAACCACAACAATAAAGCAGAATCGATCGACTTGAAAGACAGCCAGTACAAGGAACTATTGTCTGCCCAGCAATTGAGCGGCACGGTGGAACTCGAAGCCAAAGGCGTCTTCATCTTAGCGAAAGCATAAGCAGTTGTAATAGAAACAAACAAAAACCCATGCACAGCGCCCGGCTATTGGAAATCAATCCAACGGTGGAGGGGCGGGTGCATGGGTTTTTATTGTTGAAAATTTTTGGGAAAAACCGCTCAGTTGAAAAATTCTATAATCCGCTTTGAAATAAAAAAGATGTTAACCTTTTCTACACTTAGAAGTCAATGACCTGTCTGAGTATTTGGAGAAGCGTTCGCTCGACTCCTGTGGGACTAGCGGGTTTGAGAGACCCCGCAGGAACGCAGTGACGAGGAGGCTCGATTCCCGCCCCACGGAAAGCGAGCGATAAGCTTCGGAAAATACGGTTTCCTGAGTTTCTCTACATACAGAAAAACCCGGCCAGAACTTTGGCCGGGTTTCCTTTTATTTAATGCGCAATTCCGATTCGCTGTCGAAGAAATGGGCTTTATTCATATCGAAGGCCATGTCAATCGTCTGGCCGGATTCTACATTGAAGCGGGCATCTACGCGCGCAACAAAATCCTGTTCGTTCACATTCGAGTACAAGATGATCTCCGAGCCCATCAACTCCGCCACTTCTACATAAGCTTTCACTTTCGTATGCGGTGAATGTTCGAGGAACAAAGGTTCATCGTGGATGTCTTCCGGACGGATGCCCAAGACGATTTCTTTGTCTTTATAGCCCTGGTCGCGCAGTGTCGCAAGCTTGCCTTCAGGGACGAGCACTTTGACATCGCCCATGACGAACGAATCGCCAACGATTTTCCCGCGCAGGAAGTTCATGGACGGCGAGCCGATGAAACCGCCGACGAACATATTGTCCGGCTTGTCGTATACTTCTTTCGGCGAGCCGACTTGCTGGATAAAGCCGTCCTTCATGACAACGAGGCGAGTCGCCATTGTCATCGCTTCTGTTTGGTCATGCGTAACATAGACAGTCGTTGTTTGCAGGCGGCGATGTAATTTTTGGATCTCCGTGCGCATCTGTACGCGCAGTTTGGCATCCAAGTTGGACAAAGGCTCATCCATCAAGAATACTTCAGCATCGCGCACAATGGCACGCCCGAGAGCGACACGCTGGCGCTGTCCGCCTGAGAGCGCTTTCGGTTTGCGGTCCAAATAATCATCAAGGCCGAGAATGCTCGAGGCGTTTGCCACGCGCGTCTTGATCTCGTCTTTTTTCATTTTGCGCAGCTTCAAGCTGAACGCCATATTGTCGTAGACGCTCATATGCGGATACAGTGCATAGTTCTGGAACACCATCGCGATATCGCGATCTTTTGGCGAAACGTCGTTGACGCGTTTGTCGCCGATGTACAAGTCGCCTTCGGTGATTTCTTCCAAGCCTGCGATCATCCGCAAAGTAGTGGACTTGCCGCAGCCTGAAGGGCCAACAAGTACGAGAAACTCCTTGTCGCGGATTTCCAGATTGAAGTCCTGAACGGACACGACCCCTTTTTCGTATTCTTTTCGGATATTCATTAAGTTTAAGCCTGCCATATAAATCCCTCCCATGTATGTAAGTGCTTTGTGTAATTGCGGTTAAATGGTTTCTGCTCTTTGTTCATTAACGGCATGGATAAATCGCTTGAATGCCTGAGTTTCTTTCAACACGCCGGCATCTTCCAAGATCCGGACGAATTTCTTGCCCAGTTCTTCCCGCACGAGCGCTTCGGCTTGTTCGCGGTTCGCGATTGGACCGGATTGTGCTTTTAATTGCTCCGCCCAGTCCTGATGCGCGGGTTCTACACGATTCGTTTCGCCGAGCAGGAATTCCTGGATTTGTTCCAGTTCTTGTTTCAAGCGAGGCGGCAGCACCGCGAGCCCCATCACTTCGATCAAGCCGATATTCTCTTTTTTGATGTGATGGACATCTGCATGGGGATGGAAAATCCCCGCAGGATGCTGCTGTGTCGTACGGTTGTTTCTCAACACCAAATCGATTTCGAACAGCCCGTCGCGTTTTCTGGCAATCGGTGTGATGGTGTTGTGCGGCGTATCCCCGGTGAAGGCGATGACGTCCGCCGCTTCATCCGAATATTGCTTCCAAATCTGTAAAATCTCATCTGCGGCATCCACCAGTTCGTCGATGTTTCCGCCTCTCAAGCGAATGACCGACATCGGCCAGTTGACGACAGATGCCCGGATGTCCGGGAATGAATCCAAGTGGAACGTAAACGCATCTTCAGCGCGCGTCATCGCGAATTCGTAACGGCCCGCCTGGTAATGGTCGTGGCTCAGGATGGACCCGCCGACAATCGGCAAATCGGCATTCGAACCGACGAAGTAGTGGGGGAACTGTTCTGTAAACTTCAGCAATCGTTCAAAGCCGCCGCGGTCGATTTTCATGTCGCGGTGTTCTTCGGATAGAAGGATGCTATGTTCATTATAATAGACATAAGGCGAGTATTGGAAATACCAATTTTCCCCGGTGAGCGGAATATTGACGACGCGGTGGTTGGCGCGTGCCGGATAGCCGATCTGCCCCACGTAGCCTTCATTTTCCTTGCACAATAAACATTTCGGGTAGCTGAGCGTTTGCTTCATTTCGCGTTCACGTTTGATTTGTTCCGGGTCTTTTTCCGGTTTGGACAAGTTGATCGTAATGTCCATCTCGCCGTAAGGGCTGGCGTGCTTATAGGAAATATTTTTTCGGATCCGGTTCATTTGAATGTAATTGCTGTTTTGGCTCAATTCGTAAAAATAATCGGTCGCAGCGATTGGCGACTCCGCGTATTTGTCGTTGAACGCGGCATTGATGGCGGAAGGCCTGGCGACGAAGCAGTTCATGATATTCGCCGACAGCATTTCCTTGTCATCCAAGAGATTTTGGATGACGCCGTTTTCAACTGCGTAGTCGATGAGCTCTTCCAATAAATTGGGGATGCTGTCGTCTGTTGGCTCGACAGCTTCTTCCGGGAAGGCGTCCAGTTCAAGCAAGTGCAGCACCTGGTTGCGGGCATAATCGATATCGTCCCCTTCGATCAATCCAGTTGCCAAGGCTTTATGGATGAGTCCGGCAAGCGTTTGGTGAATCATAGCTTAACCTCTTCTCCGTAGCCTGCAGGATGAGCGGAATGCCAGTTCCAGGCATCTTCAATGATTTTCGTCACCGAAGTATGGCTTGGATTCCAGCCGAGAATGCGTGTCGCTTTTTCTGTACTGGCGACAAGAACGCTTGGGTCGCCTGCCCGGCGCGGCCCGATTTTGACAGGAATGTCTTTGCCGGTGACAGAACGCGCGGCAGAAATCATTTCATTGACCGAGAACCCTTGGCTGCTGCCGAGGTTGAAGACATCATTTTCTCCGCCGTTCCGTAAGTATTCAAGTGCCAACAAGTGGGCGTTGACGAGATCTTCGATATGGACGTAGTCGCGGATGCACGTGCCGTCCGGGGTGTCGTAATCGTCACCGAAAACGGTGATTTCCTCACGCTGTCCGAGGGCTGCCTGCAAAATGATTGGTACGAGATGAGATTCAGGACGGTGATCTTCTCCGATTTCGCCTGTCGCCCGTGCGCCCGCTACATTGAAATAACGCAAGGAAACGAATTTTAACTCATGTGCCACGGACGTCCACTTCATCATTTTTTCCATCGTCAGCTTGGTTTCGCCGTAAGTGTTGGTCGGCTGCGTCGGCATCGTTTCGGTGATCGGTACGGCTTCTGGCTCGCCGTAAGTGGCGGCCGTCGAAGAAAAGACGATGTTCTTGACGCCGTGTTTTGTCATGGCCTGCAACAGTACTTGTGTGCCGTATACGTTATTGTCAAAGTACTTTAACGGATTTTCCATTGATTCGCCGACCAGGGAGTTGGCAGCAAAATGAAGCACTTCGTCGATTGACTCATTTTCGAATACGCTATCCAAGAAGTCCGCGTCCCGGATATCGCCTTCGTAAAAAATAGCTTCCGGGTGGACCGCTTGCCGGTGCCCATTCTCCAAATTATCGACGACCACGACTTGCATGCCTTGGTCGATTAATTGATAAACCGCGTGAGAACCGATATAGCCGGCTCCGCCTAATACCAATACACTCATAATTGCCACTCCTCTACTAGCTCTTTTGCCCCGTCAGAGATTTTCGTTTCGTAAAACGATGGGGGATAACCGAAATCTTCGCTATAGACAGCCGTCAGGTTTTTTTTGAAATTGTCGATCTGCGCCTGCTCGACGATGGCAATCGCACAGCCGCCAAATCCTGCCCCGGTCATCCGTGCGCCGATGACACCGGGATGGCCCCATGCCGTTTCCGCGATTTTATCAAGTTCCGCGCCCGTAACTTCGTAATCGTCACGAAGCGAGACGTGGGAGGCGTTCATCAAGTTTCCGAACGCTTCGATATGGCCTTGCTGCAGTTCGCTGAGCGCACGCACGGTCCGTTCATTTTCGTAGACAGCGTGCTTGGCGCGTTTTCGGTTGATGTCGTTTGCGATCAAATGCTTGTGCTGCTCGAATTGTTCGCCGGTCAATTCGCCGAGGCTATCGATCGGCAATTCTGTCCGCAAATCCATCAAAGCCTGTTCGCATTCGCTGCGGCGTTCGTTGTATTTGGATGCGGCGAGCGTCCGCTGTTTATTGGAATTGATGATGACGATTTCATAGCCGTTCAATTCGACCGGTGCGTAACTGAATTCCAGCGTTTGGCAATCCAGCAGCATCGCGTGGTCTTTTTTACCTTTGCCAATAGCGAACTGGTCCATGATGCCGCTGTTGACGCCGAGGTAATCGTTTTCAACTTTTTGCCCCAGGCGGATCATCTGCAGGCGCTCGATCTCCAAATCGAATAGCTCTTCTAGCACCACTCCTGTCGCCATTTCAATGGAAGCGGAAGAGGAGAGGCCGGCACCATTTGGAATATCTCCATAAAATAAGATATCCATGCCCGAAGAAATCGAAAAACCATTTTCGATAAATGTGTGGATCATGCCTTTCGGGAAGTTCGCCCAGTCGTGATCGGAATTGAAAGACAAATCGTTAAGTGTGCACTCGATGATTCCGGTATCCGAAAAGTTCATCGAATAAAAACGCAATGTTTGGTCGGTGCGCTTTCGAGCAATCGCGTAAGTGCCGAGTGAGATGGCGGCTGGAAACACATGGCCACCATTGTAATCGGTATGTTCACCGATCAAATTGATGCGGCCGGGCGCGAAAAAAGATCGCGGGGTGTCAGTGGTCTGAAAGATATCCTGGTAGTTTTGCAGCAAATCTGGCTGTGTCATCATGTCCCTCCGATACTTTGTAAATTAATTTAATTAACATAAGTATATGGTATTTTGTTAAACTATTCAATAAAGAAACTGAAAACTTTAAAAACGGAGGAATCAGCATGCGCCAAGGCAGCTTTCAATGGATGAAATCGATGAACAAATCGATCATCCTAAATAAAATCAGAACGCAAGGGCCAATCTCCAGGGCGCAGATTGCGCGCGAGACCAACTTGACTCGTCCGACAGTGAGTAGCAATGTAAAAGAATTGATCGACCAGAACATTGTCGAAGAAAGCGATATCGGCCAGTCCCAAGGTGGCCGCAAACCGACGATGCTGGTCATCAATCACGGCGCTTTTTGCATTCTCGGAGTGGATGCCGGCCCGGATTCGATCGAATGCATCGTGGCGGATCTCTCCGGAAAAGTGCTTGAAAGATCCGAAACCCAATTGCAATTGCCGACCGATAATGAAAAGTTTCTCGACGCCTTGAAACGCTGCATCCAAGACTGCCTGGTGAAAACGACAGGCAAAGACGTCGTCGGCATCGGAGTTGCCATGCACGGGGTGGTGGATGTCGAGACGGGGATGTCACTGGTGGCACCGAATTTAGGGCTCACCGATATCCCGATCAAAGAAGAGCTCGAGAATACGTTCGGCCTGGAAGTGAAAGTAGAAAACGATGCACGCGCCATGGCGCTTGGGGAGTTTTGGTTCGGCGATCATGGTGAACTCGAGAGCATGCTTGCAGTCAATATCGGCCGTGGCGTGGGTGCAGGGATGATCATCGGCGGAAAGCTATATCATGGCTCCTCCGATATCGCTGGGGAGATCGGCCATATGACAATCGATCTGAACGGTCAGGTGTGCGAATGCGGCAACCGCGGCTGCCTGCAGACCTTTGTCGCGGGACCCGCAATCACGCGGAACATCAGCGAGAAAACAGCGCAATCACTGAGTGCGGAGCAAGTTTTCGAACAAGCGCTGGGCGGCAATGAAGCCTGCATCGAGGTACTGACACAAGCCGGAAGGGCGATGGGCGTTGGGCTGACCAATCTGATCCATATCGTCAATCCGGAAAAAATCGTATTGGGCGGCGGCGTTTCCAAAGCACAGCAATTCATCCTGCCGGCGATCCGTGAAACGATTCAGGCGTCTGCATTGACGCAATCGGCAAGCCGGACGCAAGTGGAAATTACTAAGCTTGGCGACGACGCCACGTTAATCGGGGCAGTGACGCTATTGTTGGTGGACGTCTTTGAACTGACGTAAAGCGAATGGTTGTGTAGGGGGATATAAACATTGGAAGGGTGATCAACAAGATGACAATTACTAAAAAAGCATTCGGCCAAATCAATGGCCAAGATATCACGCGCTATACACTGACAAACGACAAGGGCTTTCAAGTCTCGTGTCTCGACTACGGCTGCATCATCACGGAAATCCTTGCGCCAGACCGAGACGGTTTGTTGGAGAATGTAGTACTCGGCTTCGATACATGGGAAGAGTACGGAAGCAATCCGCATTATTTCGGTGCCGTCGTCGGGCGTTTTGCAGGCCGCATCCAAGAAGGGGCTTTTACAATAGAAGGAACGGATTACCAGCTCGCCAAAAATTCCGATGGCCAGCATTTGCACGGCGGCCCTGGCGGCTTTCATTCGGCTATCTGGAAAGCGAAATTGATTGAGAATGAGCATGAATCAATTGTGGAATTTACCCATTTCAGCCCGGACGAAGAAGAAGGGTTTCCCGGGAATCTAACGATGACGGTTCGCTACATCGTGAAAAACGATGAAAATCAATTGACGATTGCCTACTTCGCGAACTCCGATAAAACGACCTTGCTGAATGTCACCAACCATTCCTATTTCAACTTGAGCGGTGATTTCAAGCGGACGGTTGTGGATCATCAACTGGCCATCCCAAGCAGCCAATACGCGGAGTTAAACGGCAACATGCTTCCGACCGGTACACTGGTGCCGGTAGAAGAAGATCCGCTGTTTGATTTTCGCAAAGGCAGAACCATCCGCGAAGGGACAGACTCTAAGCATCCGCAAATCGAACTGGTCGGCGGCGGCTATGACCATCCGTTCCTATTGGATAAAGAAGCTAAGCCGGTGATCAAGCTTAAAGACGAGGAAAGCGGGCGCAGTTTGCAGGTCGAAACGACAGAACCGGCAGTCGTCTTGTACACCGCCAACCACATCGGCGGCCCGTATTCATTCAAAGGCGTGGCGGCACAAAACCAGCTCGGGCTTTGCCTCGAAACGCAAGGGATGCCGGATTCCATCCATCATCCGCATTTCCCTTCTGCAATTTTAAAAGCAGGGGAAGTGTTTGAGTCTCAGACGGTTTACCGTTTTTCGTAGTGCTGTCCCTGTGCACCGCACAATTCAGGCCATGGAAACCGCGCGAATATGGGAGTGAGGGGTGCAAACGCCCCTGTGCACGACACAATTTCAAGCAAAAAGGCAAGCGCAATTTTTGCGCTTGCCTTTTTTGTGCTTTAATGACCATTTCACATCGTCTACCTGCAGGGGCCTGTGAAATAATATATAAAAAAATGCCATAAATTTTAAAGTAATAAGTTCTAAATATTTAGGTATTATTATTTTTTGTATGATAAAATAATCATAAAAATATTATATAGGTAGTTCGATAATCACCGCACCCACTTATGAAAATCATCAGCCGAAAAGAGGAAATCCATTGAAAATCCACGTTAAAAAGTTTTTTTATTCCGCCTTGGCCACTTCTATTTTATTAATGGGAGCGAGCAGTGGTGTTTCAGCCAATGAAACAGCAGGAAACGTCAATCCACAAACGTATGAAGCCTACTCCCAGCAAGATGCTAAGTATTCGAAGAAAGCCGTAAAAGCCATCAGTGAAGCATTGGGGATGGATGCCAATTCCCAACAAGCTATAGCTGCGATCAACCAGCTGCCCAAAATAAAGGCATGGGAATACTATTTGTCTAGGTTTGGCAAAAAGTTGAAAGGCAACGAAATTCGCCAAGCAGTGGAAGACATTTTTGATATCGACTTGAACTACGTGTCAAAAAATGACTACGGCAGCAAGCTTTCGATTTACCCAACACCTGTCATGGAATCCGTGCGCGCTTCTTTGAATGAAGAAGTTACCTCTACTGCAAAAGACGAACGCATTATGAATATGTCCAAAAACGAAGTCATGGATCGCTATATTAAACAACAAGATTACGCGCTAAGTGGAGCACAGGCGAGCTTATTGATCAACCAAATTTTTGGCGTAAATCTGGTAGGGATTTCAGGCTTGGAAGGCAAGCAGCTTGCCATCAGCTCGAAGGGGCAATGGATTGTAAAAAGCGACAGGGATTTGTTTATTCTCGAATCCAGTCTTGATGATGTAGATGTTTCGATTTATGCAGGCCCTTATCTTCAAGAGTTGACGGGCGGCAGTGAATTACCTGCGCCATTAATTGCCAAGCTGACAGAATTAGGATTTACGTATAATGAAACAGAACAACTTCTCTATTATAAAAACCCAACTGGTGAATCGGTTCCAGATGCATTCAAGGGGCAGTTGATCGGAATCCTTTTGGGCACGATTGCGCAAGTGAATGGTTAAGGAACCCAAGGTTTAAAAGAATATCCAGATGAACCCTGCAGCTGCCTTTGCGGCAATTGTGGGGTTTATTGTGTTTTCATTATTTGGCGTTGTGCTTAATCGCGGGTTCTCAGCCAGATAGCAAGGGCATTTGGCCTGTAAATTAGATGATTGTTCTTTAAATTTCAATATTAACAGGGATGAAAATGAATGTTTTAAATTAAGTTGTGGGATAAAAGTAAAAATTAACTATTTAAGCTATTTTTTTATACGGTAATATAGTAGTAGAATAGTGCGTTCGAAAAGTAAAGAACAGGAAGTAAACGAAAAGTAAATCATTACACTGTCTTGTTTTGTCACCTTTTGCTGTGGCGAGCGAGTTAAGTATTGGGGGTTTGAATCATGGAAAAAAATCAAACGAGATACTCCCGCTTGGCCCATATCACAAAATTAATCAATACAAACTTGGAGCTGCGCCCGTTGCTTGAACAAGTGGTAATGGTCATTTCTGAAGAAGTGATGCGCTGTGATTCGGTAGGCATTTATTTGCCTCAAGAAGATGGAAGATTCCGTGGTTATGTAGGCAAGCCTGAAGTCATCAACGGCATGACACTCGATATGCATGTCGTGGATACGGACTATGATTTATTGGCGAAAGAAGTAATTGAGACGCAGCAAACCATCTATATCCCTGACACTGCAAATGACCCTCGCCCAGACCCAAGGGCCGTTGCTGGCTTTGGCATTAAATCTTTATTGGCGCTTCCGATTTCTTATGAAGGCGAGTTGTATGGGCTGGTATTCTTATTCGATTACGGGATTCCCATGGAGTTGACGACCAATGAAATTCAAACGGTTGAAGCGTATGTCAACATGGCTGGAGTGGCCATCAGGAATGTGAATAATTTAAAACGTAAAGAAAGCTTGTTGTCTGAGAAACAGATGCTTTTGGATTTGACGCGGGATTTGTCGATGAGTTCGTTGATGCCCGAGGTGATGGAGATTTGCCTTTACTATACTGGGAAGGTATTGAACAATGACAATATCGGAGTCCATTTATTGGATCCGGTGGCCGGCACCAAATTAAAGCCATCCCATTTAAGCGCTGAAAGTGAATGGGATGAAGAAGAATGGCTGGAAAGGCACAAGGAAATGGGATTTGACCCTTCGACAGATCCCGCGTTTGAAGCAGTCATGCGCTCCAAAAAACCGTTGTATATTCTGGATGTGGAAAAAGATAACCGGGTGAATCAGGAAATGTGCAAGGCATTCGGCATCGAACGGATGCTAATTCTTCCGTTTGTCACAATGGGGGAAATGCTCGGTGCTATGGTGCTTGTGAGTTTTGATAAAACCGAAGCAGTTTTCAGTGAATCGCATATTGATTTGGCGCAATCCATTGCTGAAGCAACCGCTTCAACCTTATCCAATTTGTTGTATATGGAGAAGCAGGAGATGTTGATCCAGGAAAGAACCTCAGAAATACGTGTGAAAAATATCGAGCTGAAACAAGTGATCGCCCAGTTGAAGAGTCTCGGGCGGGAAAATGAATTGGTTTTGAGTTCGGTGGAAGAAGGAATTTTCGGGCTTGATCTGGATGGCAAAATCACTTTTTGCAACCGGGCGGCAGAAGTAACATTGGGATATGCGAAAGGTGAACTGATAGGGCAGTGCTATAGCATCATTTTGAATAAAGATACTGAATTATCGACGGATTCGCTTTCCCTGAAACAGGATTTGAAGTTCCGGAAAAAGAACGGTCTCGAGTTTTCGGTAGAATATGTCGTGTCTTCTGTGAAGGAAGAAGGAAAGATGATCGGGGAAGTCGTGACATTCCGGGATATAACGAAAAGAAAGCAATTGGAAAAAGAAATTACCCATCTTGCTTATTACGACCATTTGACGGACTTGCCGAATCGGGCATTGCTGGAGTATTTTCTAAAGCAGGAAATCGACAAAGCGAAATTAGCCGGGCAGAAATTAGCTGTGCTGTACCTGGATTTGGACCGCTTTAAAATCATCAATGACAGCCTTGGCCACAGCTATGGGGATATTTTATTGAAAGACGTCGCCAAACGGATAAGTCAATATGTGCCGGATCAGGCATTCGTTTCCCGCCAAGGAGGGGATGAATTCACCATTGTGCTGCCTGCGTTCGATAGCCTGGCAGAATTGATGGATTTAGTCGGACGCTTAGTGGATTCATTTGCGGATGCATTCATATTGAAAGGAAACGAAGTTCATATCAAAGCCAGCATCGGAATCAGCATGTTTCCTGAAGATGGCGAATCTGCAGAGATATTGATCAAAAATGCAGATGCCGCAATGTACAAGTCGAAGGAAAAATCCGGTACGTACTATCATTTCTTCAGAAGCGAGATGAATACCCGCAATATGGAAAGCATATTTCTTGAAAATGCATTGTATAAAGCATTGGAGAATGAAGAACTGTTGCTCCATTTCCAACCGCAAGTCGACTGCAGGACCGCAAGAGTTACAGGTGCCGAAGCATTGATTCGATGGAATCATCCGACCCGGGGCATGGTTTCCCCGATAGAATTTATACCGACAGCAGAAGCTACAGGGTTAATTGTGCCTATCGGGAAATGGGTGTTGGAGAAGGCCTGCATCCAATTAAAGAAATGGCATGAAGAAGGCCGTACCGAGATGTCAGTTTCTGTGAATATGTCGGGGAGGCAATTTGAAGAGGATGATTTGGTTTCGATGATTGAAAGCATACTAATGGAAACTGGTGCAGCTCCTGAATGCCTGCATATTGAATTGACTGAAAACCAGATTTTCAGAAATACTCATATGACACTTGATAAAATGAGGGAACTCAAAATGCTGGGGGTCAAAATCGCACTGGATGACTTTGGTACGGGATATTCATCGTTAGGGTATTTGAAAAATTTCCCAATCGACACATTGAAAATTGACCGATCTTTCATGGTCGATATTTTATCGAATAAAAACAACGCAGCCATTACGAGCACGATCATTACGCTTGCGCAAAATCTAGATTTGAATGTTATTGCAGAAGGTGTCGAGACAAAAGAGCAGCTGGATTTTCTGGCTGCGAGAAATTGCTTTAACATTCAAGGGTATTATTACAGTAAACCTTTGGAAGTGGGAGAATTGGCAAAGTATATGAATCGGGTTGCGCCGATTTTGACTAGTGATTTTCCACGTTCGTAACACGATTTAATAGGTATTTCAGTTATTTATAAAACATAATGAATCTCCTCCAGCCCACGCTGGCAGGAGATTTTTTGTGCAGAAAATCCGATACTTCAAAATTGACGGGCCGCAGCAATCGGAGTAGCTTAAAATCAATAAAACAACTCTTTCTGTGTGAGAAGCTTCATGAATGAATGATGAAAGATGTCATTTGTTGAGGATTCGAGAAAATTGTGAGCTGTAGGAGGGGGCAGTGAAATGATAAAAATCCTAAAAAACCTTAGTCCCTATAAATGGATTGTGTTAGGTGTCATTGCTTTGGTGTTTGCGCAGTCGATGGCGGAGCTGTTTTTGCCGACTTTAATGGCTGACATTATCGATAACGGAGTTGTTCAAGGGAACATCCCATATATTTGGAGAATCGGGGGCTGGATGCTTTTAGTATCTGCGGTCGGCGCTGGAGCAGCTGTCTTTGCCAGTTACTATTCAGCCAAGGCAGCGATGGGGCTCGGGCGCGATCTGCGGCAGAAAGTCTTCAAGCACGTCGGCCAATTTTCTTTGCAGGAATTCGATGAGGTAGGCACAGCTTCGCTTATCACGCGGACAACAAATGATATTACGCAAGTTCAGCAAGTCGTCATCATGATGCTGCGCATGGTCATCAGCGCACCGGTCATGCTGGTTGGCGGCTTGATTTTGGCAGTTTCAAAAGACGCACAATTATCTTTGGTCATCATTGGCGCGATGCCGGTATTAGCTGTGTCGATCCTGCTCATCCTGAAATACGGCATTCCATTGTTCCAGCAAGTGCAGAAACAGCTGGACGGCTTGAACTTGGTGGTGCGGGAAAATTTGACGGGCATCCGGGTCATCCGGGCTTTCAACCGCGAAACCGAAGAAAAAGCGCGCATGCAAAAAGCCAACCGGGAGCTGGCAGATGTCTCCATTAAAGTGAATAAAGTGATGGCATTTTTGATGCCGGTCATGATGCTGGTCATGAACATGACTGTCGTCGCCGTCATTTGGTTCGGCGGCATCCGCATCAGCAACGGGGCCATGCAAATCGGGGATTTGATGGCGTTTATCCAATACGTCATGATGATCATGTTCGCACTTGTAATGGCGTCTTTTATGTTTGTCATGATTCCGCGAGCTGCCGTGTCAGCTAAGCGCATCAACGAAGTGTTGGAGATGCAGCCAGCGTTCCAAGATCTTGGCACGAAAAAAGCGGACCGCGAGCGTGGCACCTTGGAATTTGAAGATGTGACGTTTTATTATCCGGGAGCATCTGAGCCGGCGCTATCGAATGTCAATTTCACAGCAAAGGCTGGAGAAATGACCGCATTGATCGGAGGTACAGGTTCCGGCAAGTCAACACTCGTTAATCTGGTGCCACGTTTTTATGAGGCCACAAGCGGCACGATTCGTGTCAACGGTGTCGATATACAGGAAGCCCCCCAGCAAGAAATCCGGTCAAAAATCGGTTTTGTGCCACAAAAATCCATTCTTTTCACAGGAACGATTGCGGACAATATCCGTTTCGGCAAGCAGGACGCGAGCCAATCGGAGTTGGATCAGGCAGCAAGCATTGCGCAGGCACAGGAATTCATCAATCGAATGGAAGGCGGTTATGCAGCTGAAATCGAGCAGGGCGGTTCGAATCTATCCGGTGGGCAGAAACAGCGTTTGTCGATTGCCCGTGCGTTGATCCGTAAACCGGATTTGTACATTTTCGATGATAGCTTTTCCGCACTTGATTTCAAGACGGACGCCAAGCTGCGTAAAGCGTTGAAAAATGAAACGAAAAATGCCACGGTGCTATTGGTCGCCCAGCGTGTCAGCACAGTCGTTGACGCAGACCGCATCCTTGTTTTGGAAAAAGGACGTGTGGTAGGCATGGGAACCCATGATGAGCTGTTGGAATCCAATGAAGTGTACCGTGAAATTGCGCTATCCCAGTTGTCAGAGGAGGAGATCGCATGAGCCAAATGGGACCTCCACGCCCTGGAGCGAGTATGCCGGCGGAAAAAGCGAAAGATTTCAAAGGAACTTTCCGCCGGCTCGTCTCTTATTTGAAACCGCGCAGGAAAAAATTAGCGGCGGTCTTTATCGTTGCGATCCTTAGTACCGTTTTCGCAATTATCGGTCCGAAAATCATGGGGATGGCAATCACCGAATTATTCGAAGGCGCTTACGGCCAATTGCAAGGGGTGCCTGGCGGGGGCATCGACTTTGGTGTTATCGGCCAGATCCTTGCTGTGCTTGCTGGACTGTATTTGTTCAGCAGCCTGTTCAGTTATATCCAGCAGTATATGATGTCAACGGTGGCGCAGGACACGGTCTATGATTTGCGTCAGGATGTCAATAAAAAGCTGGAGAAATTGCCGCTCGAGTATTTTGACGGCCGGCCAAATGGCGAAACCTTAAGCCGCATGACCAATGATATCGACACCATCGGCAGCACTTTGCAGCAAAGCTTGACGCAATTCATCACGTCCATCGTGACGCTCGTCGGGATTCTCGTGATGATGCTGACAATCAGCCCTTTGCTGACTTTGATCGCAGTCGTGTCCTTGCCGCTGTCGTTATTTGTCATCGGGCCGATTTTAAAACGATCACAGAAATACTTCAGCAGCCAGCAAAAAAATCTCGGTCGCCTCAATGGCCACGTCGAGGAGATGTACACCGGCCATCAAGTGGTCAAAGCGTTCGGACATGAAGCCAAATCGAACGAACAATTCGATGCGGTCAATGATGAGCTGTATGACGCCGGACGCAAAGCGCAGTTCATCTCCGGGATCATCATGCCGATGATGAGTTTGATCGGCAATTTGAGCTATGTGCTGATCAGCATCGTCGGCGGTGTATTGGTCATCCAGCGCTCCATTTCAATCGGGGATATCCAGGCATTCATTACCTATTCCAAACAATTCACCCAGCCGATCACCCAGACGGCCAACATTGCCAACATCATCCAGTCGACGGTAGCCGCAGCGGAGCGGGTATTTGAACTATTGGACGAGCAAGAGGAAGTGGAGGCAGTGACGACCTCTGTATTGGCACGGGCAAAAGGAGCAGTGGCCTTTGAAGATGTCGACTTTGGCTATGGCGATAACTTGCTGATTGAAGGGATGAACATCGATGTCCAGCCGGGGCAAACGGTGGCAATTGTCGGGCCTACCGGCGCTGGTAAAACGACGTTAATCAATTTATTGATGCGTTTCTACGAACTGAAAGGCGGCCGCATCACCATCGACGGCCTGGATTCACGGCAGATGGCACGCCATGAGCTGCGCCACAACTTCGGCATGGTGCTGCAGGATACGTGGCTCTTTAACGGCACGATTCGTGACAATATCGGCTACGGCAAAACCGGCGCTTCTGAAGAAGAAATTTATGCAGCGGCACAAGCGGCACATGCCGATCATTTTATCCGGACTTTACCGGATGGCTACGACACAGTGATAAACCAAGAGGTATCGAATATATCACAAGGGCAAAAGCAATTATTGACCATTGCCCGCGCGATCCTCGCCGATCCGCCGATAATGATCTTGGACGAAGCTACTTCGAGTGTCGATACAAGGACGGAAATCTTGATCCAGCAGGCGATGAACCGCTTGATGGCAGGGCGCACGAGTTTTGTCATCGCACATCGGCTGTCGACGATCAAGCATGCCGACCTGATCCTGGTCATGGATCAAGGGAAAGTCATTGAACAGGGCACGCATCAACAGCTGCTCGACAAAGATGGCTTTTATGCGGATTTGTACCGCAGCCAGTTTTCAGCGAAAGTGGCAATTTAAAATCAAAAAAGCCTTCGTGCAGAGGATGCACGAAGGCTTTTTTGGTAGTGTGCGAAACTTGAATCAATGCGGTTTCCGGCTCTCAATGGTCAAAAACAGTCCGCCGTAATAGGATTCTACCTTCACAATTTCCAGAGGGGAGCGATTCACCAAATCGAGTGTATCGCGGTTCAAATGGCAGCCGTCACATAGCTTTTTCCAGACGGGTGTCAAGGATTCCTGGGTTTTGCCCATGAGCGGCTGGTCCATTTTGACGTGCTCGAACATGAGGATTTGGGCGCCGGGCTTGCTGACGCGGTAGATTTCTTCGAGTGCTTTGACCGGGTCTGGAATCGTGCAGAATACCAAAGTCGCGACGACGGTATCGAAGGTTTCATCGGCAAAGGGCAGTTTTTCAGCGACTGCTTTGTACGTGCGAATCGGCGTCTTCGACTGTCGGATGCGTTTGCCGGCCTGTTTGCTCATCTCCGGATTTGGTTCGATGGCATCGACCCGTTCGGCATTTTGATAATAGCGGAAGTTTGCACCTGTTCCGAAGCCGATTTCGAGCACATGCCCTTGCGCTTTTTGAACCAGGCCGGCGCGGATTTTTTCAAAACGCGTCTTCTCGAGCGGTTTCATGGCCGTATCGTATATATGCGGTAAAAATCCAGCCATAGTGATCAACTCCTGTCTTGTGTATTGCGTCTTTCTATACCATTCCACTTTGCTGGTCAATGTCCTGTTTATTCCTGAAATGAACGGTTTGTCTAAGATTATACAAAAACTATACAATCAGCGTTTTTAAGCTTATTATGAAGGGAATAACAAGGACAATGGCAAGGTATTGAAGAAATCTCCGTACAGGCGGTTTTAGTGTAAAAAAGAAGGATACATATTTCATTATAAAGGGGCGGTACATATATGGGGGAAGCGAAGAAATCCGTAATCGTGATCGGAGGCGGCCTTGGGGGCTTGTCGGCGGCGATTTCATTGCAGCAAAAAGGCTATGAGGTTTCGTTATATGAAAAGAACGAGCATATCGGTGGGAAAGTGAACCGTTTGGAGCGGGACGGCTTCGGTTTTGACCTGGGCCCGTCTATTTTGACGATGCCGCATATTTTCGATCGCTTGTTCCAAGGCAGCGGCAAGAAAATGACGGATTATGTGCCGATGCAGCGCTTAGAGCGTGAGTGGCGCTCGTTTTTCCCGGACGGCACGGTGATCGATCTGTACCATGACCTTCATTTGATGGAGCGGGCGAACCCGGCACTGTCAAAAAAGGACATGAAGGAATACTACGCGCTGCTCAAGTACGCGAAGCGGATTTACGAAACGACCGAGCGCAGCTATTTGAAGGAAGGCTTTGAATCGCCGAAGGAGGCCGTCGCACAAAACGGCATCCTTGCGACTCTGACCGGATTCGATTTGACCTCGACGATGTACAGCGCGATTTCCAAGCGCATCAATAATCCTCATTTGCGCGACATGCTGTCGTATTACGTAAAATACGTGGGGTCTTCGCCGTATAGCGCACCCGCCGTGCTCAATATGATGATCTATATGCAACACGCGCAAGGTTGCTGGTATGTGCCGGGCGGCATGCATAACTTAGCTGGCGGCATGGAGAAATTGGCGCGTGAAGAAGGCGTACAGATCCATACCGGCATGGGCGTGATTCGTGCCTTGACGAGTGCAGAAGGCAAGATCACCGGCGTCGAACTCGAAGACGGCAGCTTCCAAACCGCTGATTATTACGTATCGAATATGGAAGTCATCCCGTTCTATCAAAAAATGGTCAAAGCGGAGCATGAGTTTGTCGATAAGCTCGAGAAGAAATACGAACCGGCAAGTTCCGGGCTCGTCTTGCATCTCGGCGTCAAGAAAACCTATCCACAATTGAACCACCACAATTTCTTCTTCTCGGACAATTTAAAAGAGCAGATGGACAAGGTGTTCGAGCGTCATGAGTTGCCCGACGACCCGACAATCTATCTCGTCAACGTCAATAAGACCGACCCGACGCAGGCGCCGGAAGGGCATGAAAATATAAAAATTCTTCCGCATATCCCGTATATCCAGGACAACCCGTTCACACCGGAACAGTACAAGGAATTCGAAGAGCGTGTCATCGATAAGCTCGAACGTATGGGGCTCGACGGCTTGCGCTACAATATCGTCGTACGGGATGTCTGGACGCCGCATGATATCGAACGCGTCTACGGTTCGGACCGCGGCGCGATTTATGGAACGGTCTCCGACAAGAATAAAAATGGCGGCTTCAAACACAAAAAGCAAAGCGAACTATACGACAATCTGTATTTTGTCGGCGGTACGGTCAACCCAGGCGGCGGCATGCCGATGGTGACCTTGAGCGGCCAGCAAGTGAGCGATAAGATCGTTAAACGCGACCAGACGAAAAAATGACTGCCGGTTTTTCTTTTGACTTAAACTTCACGGGCAGTCGCTCAATTTTCTGCTTGAGCCGTACTTGAAAAAATTCTAAGGAAACCGATGGTCCAAATAATTAGAGCATAGACGATTTATTAAACGGTGGCTTATCATTTGGGCTTTCACCGCTTCCGCTGCAACAGCAGCAGGAGCGGTTTTTTATTTGCCACTATCAATGCGGTGAACTTTTTTAAGGCTACAACGAAGTGCTTGCAGTTTCCCATCTCAGCCTAAAGGTCTTCTGGCTTCTTCATCGAATAGTTAGGGGAAAAGGAGAGGGTGAAGATGGAGGCAGTCATCGAAATTAAAAAAATATCAAAACGCTATAAAGGTGTGCAGGCGGTTGAAGGCCTTTCATTGAAATTGAAGAAAGGGGAGATTTACGGATTTATCGGGCTGAACGGTTCAGGGAAAACCACCACCATACGCATGATGCTCGGGATGATCAAGCCGAGCGAAGGATCCTGCTGGCTCTTCGGCAAAAAGGTCACTTTGTCTAACTATAAAGTATGGGAGAAAGTCGGTTATCTGGTGGAAACGCCGTATGCTTACCCCGAACTTACGGTGGAAGAGAATTTGGAGTTGTTTCGCCGTTTTCGCCAAATTGAAGACCCAGGGGCCGTGAAACAGGTGATTGAAGAACTGAAATTAACGGCTTATGCCAAGCGGAAAGCAAAACATCTTTCACTGGGAAATGCCCAACGCCTTGGAATAGCCAAGGCCTTATTGCATCAGCCCGAAATCCTCATTCTGGACGAGCCAGTAAATGGATTGGATCCTGCCGGAATCGTGGAAGTCCGGGAATTATTGCAGGGCCTAGCAGCCGCTAAAGGCGTGACCATCTTCCTCTCCAGCCATCTCCTCAGCGAAATTGCGCTGATTGCCGATAAAATAGGGATTATCCATCAAGGCCGCTTAGTTGAAGAGTTTGAGGGGAACCAACTGAATCGCCTGATTGAGCGGAGGCTGCTGGTGAAGACCCGGGACGATAGCGCTGCGGCAGCCGCTTTATTAAAGTCGGGGATTGCTTGCCGGATAAATCACCATGGATTTATTGAAATCGAGGAGGAACATTTACTCGACTGCCCGGAAGTCATTTCGAGCCGGCTGGTGGAGATGGGGTTTCCGCCAACTTATTTAAACGTGGAAGTGGAAACGCTGGAATCTTATTTCATGAGATCTATCCAAAGGAAAGAGGGGTAAAGCAATGGCTTATTTCATGGCATCATTGCAGGCTGAAGGTATAAAAATCAGGAACTCCAAAATGATTTGGATTACATTAGCGATTTTTACTTTGGCGCCGCTCATGGGAGGATTTTTCATGTTTGTGCTGAAGGATCCGGAACTTGCCAGAAACTCGGGGCTGCTGGGGGATAAAGCGCAAGTGCTCGGTGAAGCGACTTGGCCGGCATATTTCAGTTTGCTTGCCCAAATCATTGCGGTTGGGGGAATTATCGTTTTCGGCTTTGTCACAAGCTGGGTATTCGGCCGGGAGTATGCTGATCGGACCATCAAGGATCTATTGGCTTTGCCGGTCCACAGAAGCGTCATTGTGCTGTCCAAGTTTATCGCCATTTTCTTGACATGCTTAATGCTCGGTTTGTATGTGATGGTAATCGGGGTGTTGATCGGCGTAATTATCGGCTTGCCGCAAGGGTCTTCTTCGGCAGCGTTAGACGGGTTTTATCTCTTGGCGATTACGGCCACATTAACAGTGGCGCTAAGCCCGCCGGTCGCTTTTTTCGCATGTCTCGGAAAAGGGTTTTTGGCGCCTCTTGGATTTGTCATTGTCATGGTGGTATGTGCGCAGGTAATTGCTGTTATCGGCTACGGGGAATATTTTCCGTGGGCCGTTCCTGCGCTGTACAGCGGCATGGCAGGAACGTCGGGCGGTGTGGAATCCGTCAGTTTTTTCCTTGTGGGGTTCACGGCAATCGCCGGATTTGCGGCAACGGCCAGCTGGTGGCTTTTCGCCGATCAGCAATGAAATAAAGAGTATGTAATCTTGCCTTTATCTGGAGCAATACTTTCTAAGAATTTCTCTATTTCAGCTTAATGCAGACTTCCCAATCTCCCTAATCATTGCGTTAATGACACTGAGCTTGATCGAAAATTAGACATGCTATTCCAACAGGCAAATTTTCGAGCTGAAGGTTTTGTCTGATCTTGCTGTTCCTGCTGATCATTTTCAGCACTTCAAAAGGCGATGCCAATGACTCCGAAAAGTCGTCGGCACCGCCTTTTTGCGTAATTATTTCCCGAGTTTCACCGGAAGTTCACGGACGCCCCGGACGATCATGCCTGGACGCCATTCGAGTTCGTTTTCTGGAACAGCCAGCGCCATGCCCGGGAAGCGTTTCAATAGCCCTTCGATTGCGGTATGGCCCTCGAGACGTGCGAGTGGCGCGCCGAGGCAGAAATGGATGCCTTTGCCGAACGCCAAATGCGCACTTTTTTCACGGTGGATGTCAAACAGTTCCGGGTTGTCGAACTGTTCGGGGTCATGGTTCGCCGCGTTCAGCGCAACGATGACCAAATCGCCCCGGTGGATGGTTTTCCCGCCGAATTCCATCTCTTCTGCCGCCCATCTTGAGGTGCTGAACTCGACCGGTCCGTTCAAGCGCAGCGACTCTTCAATAGCTGGTCCGATTAGGTCAGGTTGTACGCATAATTCGTGCTGCTGTTCGGGATGTTTCAGCAGCGTAAGTACGGTGTTGCCGATCAAGTTCACCGTCGTTTCGTGCCCTGCAATAATAAGCAAGGAGACCAGTCCGTACAGCTCTTTTTCCGTCAGCCGGTCGCCTGCTTCCTCTGCTTCGATCAATCGGCTGATCAGATCGTCTCCCGGTTGTTGGCGCACTTTTGCAAACCATTCGCCGAGATAGCGGACAAATTCATTCATATGCTCATAAACGCTAACGCCTGCTTCACCGCTTGTGCCTTCTATGAGTGAGTTTGACCAGGTCCGGAATTTATCGCGATCCTGTGAGGGAACTCCCAAGATTTCGCAAATAACGATGATGGGGAGCGGGAAGGCGAATTCATCGATCAAGTTCACGCTCGATTTGCCTTCGAATCCCTCAAGCAATTCGTCGGTGATTTCCTGGATGCGCGGTTTCATGCTTTCGATCATTTTCAGCGTAAAGGCTTTTTGGGCAAGTCCTCGCAGCCTTTTATGGTCAGGCGGGTCAGAAAATAGCATGTTTTGAGTGAATACGCTCATCTCGTCCATGCTGCTGCCGAACAGCTTCGAAAAATCCTTGATGAAGCGCGGGTCTTTCAGTACAGCTTCCGCATCCGTATAGCGCGTCACGAGCCAACCGAGCTGGCCGTCTGGAAAACGCACCTGATGCACTGGGTCTTCTTCGCGCAGCCGTTCGTAGGCTGGGTAAGGGTTCTTTGTAAATCCAGGGCTGAATAATGTTGTTTCGTCTTTGTCATGCAAATCCATTGAAACGCCTCCTTTTTTATCTATACCCTGAGGCCGATGGTTTTTACTCGTTAATTTTCACATTCCTTCTGTAAAGAAATATGGAAGTGTGTTTTTTTCACTCAGGCTATTTTCCAGTGAAAGGAGTTGTTCCAGTATCATCGTTGTTGAATTTCATCGACAAACCGGGTGATTTCCTGTGCTATTTCTTTTGGGCTTTCCCCGTACAGCATATGGCCGAGCTGCGGAAGGATGCGCAGCTGTGAATTTGCGATGGCAGCAGATAGCTTTTCCTGATCTTCTCTTGATGCGATAAGATCTTCCTCACCTGAAACAATAAGCGCCGGTGCTGTTATTTGTTGGAGAAGGCCGGGGAATTTTTCATTCAATGCAGCTTCACTTGTTTCTTTCCACACACGTGCCGGAACTTTTTGGATTTCATACACCATTTTCTCCAAGAAATCGGCAGGCACGGGATGGTTGAAAAGTCCATTGGTGAATCCCCGGATGAATTCGGGGGTGACGGGATCTGTTAAACGCGACAAAGTGGATTCATGAATGGCGACAATTGCTGGCTGGTTGCCAAGCTCGGAAGGAGAGCCCAGTAGAATGAGCCCAAGTGTCCGCTCGGGATATTTCGCCGCAAAATTCCTGGCGGCAAATCCTCCGCTGGATGCACCCGTGATAAAGGCTTTTTCGATAGCTTTGGCATCCATAAACTGAAGCAAATCTGCTTCGAAGTCTTGTGTTCGATAATCTAAGGCCGGCAAATCGACACCGTCATGCCCTCGCTGTGTATAGGCGAGGGCATGCAGCCGCTTAGGAAAACAAGCGAATAGCAAGTCGAAGGTATAACAAGAGTCTGCGAGCCCGTGCAGGAAAATCAGCGGAATGCCTTGTGGGTCGCCTCGTTCGATATAACTCAGTTTCCTTGTATCCGCCAAGCGCAGCATTTCTGGTTTCAAAGGCATATTCATCCATTCCTTTCACTCGACAGTGATGCTGCCATTATTCGAAGCGAGCTGGATGAGCACCTCGCCATTGCCAAATACGGTTTCTTCATTTTCGCGCCCATACACCTCGATATTGCCGTTGTCGACGCGCGCTTCGATGCGGGCATTCGCCGGTTCCCTGGTCGTGCGGATTTCAATTTGCCCATTATCCGTATCGAAATCGACAGGGAAATCAAGCATCTCGGTCTCCAATTCGATGCGTCCGTTATTCGCTTGTGCTTCCAGGTCGCCTGAAACATCGCTGAATAAGATGCGTCCGTTGGAGGAGCGGGCGCTGATTGCGGCTTCCATGTCTTTCAGTTCAACCCGGCCGTTGTCTGTTTTCGCCTCGACCGTCTCGCTGTCGACTGCCTCTAAAGTGATGCGCCCATTATCTGCTTCAAGCACTACCTCAGCGGTTCTGATGCCGTTCACTTCGATGCTGCCGTTATCGCTATCGGCCGACAGGGAATCAAGCCCACTCACAGGCAGATAAACTTGCAGCGTATAGGAGCGGTTAAAGTCGAAATTGAAAAACGGGGAGCGGTCTTCGACTTCAATTGCCAAGCGGCCGCCTTCAATTTCTGTGTTTAAAGTGAAATTATCGTCATTGCCGGACATGACGACGCGGATCGTTTCGTCTTCACTTGGCATAATGGCTACCCGGGAATTTTCAACGGTAATTTCCACTGCCTCAATATTTTCATCGAAGCTTTGTTCCTCGAGTAGCTCTTGTTGCGCTGGGTCTGAATTGGAGACGGCAAATAAAACGATGCCGAAACCGACTAAGAACAAGCTTGCAATGATGATCAAAATTTTCAAGAAAGTTCCCATGAAATCATCTCCTTTCATTTTGAAATATCCGTAGCTTGGTAACGGAGAGCCGTGTTGCTTCATCACAGATTTGACTAAGTATCATCATTTTACTATAAACATCAGAAAAGTCAGTTTATTTAATTGAAATCATGCTATATTAATGACTATAGGAAGTTCATGGAAGAACAGAACCGCCAAGACGGACCGTCCGGGAATTCTTAGGCAAGGGAGGATGCCGATATGTGGAGCTTAAAAAAGAAAGTTCTCATCGACCGCAGGCTGGGGGAGGTCCACCAATTCGCAACAAACCCGAAGCACTGGTATCAATGGTATGCAGGATTGTCGGAAGCTGAAAACCTGAAAGGAAAAGGAGGAAAAGGCACAAGCATGGACCTGATGTATTTTTTTTTCGGGAGGAGTTTGGAATTGCATGTGCTGGTCGTGGAAAATGCAGTGACGGAAAATGGCTATGTGTGGCGCTGCCTGATTAGCGGCGCTTTTGATGGCAACCAGACGTGGAGGTATGTACCCGTGGAAAATGGCACGGAAGTTCAGTTTGAGATGGAATACGACCTGCCTGGCAGCATTTTCGGGAAAGTGGCCAATACCCTTTACATTAAAAAGTTGATGAACAACTCGATGGAGCAGACATTGCAAAACTTGAAAGATATCAGTGAAAGCGAGTGAACACTCAGCAGTTACGAAGGCCAAGTGGATGATTTTCGGCTTGAAAGACTCGTTCATACTATTTAGAGGAGAGGTGAAGGATGGAGCGAAATCAGAAACGCGATTACTCCCAAATTCCATTTGCTGGCCTGGGTTTGGTCATGGGAACTGCGATTGGCGCAACTTTGGCACTGATTTTAACTGGGGATATTATGTGGGCAGGAGTAGGGACGGGCGTGGGACTGGTTCTCGGGGCAGCGGCCGATAGCATGAAGAAGCGAAGATGAAATCTTTGCCGCCTAATTTGCCGATCAGCGATGCTCTTATGCCGCTGATCGGATTCGAAATTGCCGCTATGGTGTTCAAATCATTCTACTACGTCCAAGAAAAAACAGGAATTGAAGTGGTTGGGGATGCTGATGGAGAAGAGCTGATTAAATAAGGAAAGATGGCTATCTTAGACATTACAGTGCACAAAGGTTATGCTGAACGCAGTTGAGCTGGTCACATGGTCAGCCGAAACGGAAGGATGATCGACATGGCATTTTTGGACAAGCTGAACGCAATGAAAGACAAAGCGATCGAAAAAGGCAAAACCCATTGGGACGAAAATAAAGAAGACTATAAAGAAAAAGCGGCTGGTTATAAAGAGAAAGCCACGGTAATAAAAGAAGATGTAGAGAACAAGTTGAAGGAGAGAAAAGGGAAATAACAAGAGATGCATCTTTTGGATAAGAATGTCGCTTTTAGAATTGAAAAACGCGTGGAGAAACGAATCCGTTTCTCCACGCGTTTTTTGTTTTAAGTGAAGTCATGTCGACCGGTCTAATTCCGAACGGATGCGAGAGATATGCTCGCTCATCAATTGCTTGGCCAATTCGCTATTACCGCTCTCGATCGCCAAATAGATTTCCTCGTGTTCCTTATACGTATCCTGGTGGCGCTCAGCGTTGGTGAAGCGGTGGCGTCGTGTGGCGCGGATATTTTCTTCCAACCGCTTCGCAAGAGTTTCCATCAAGTCGATCAATAATTGATTTTTGGTGGCATTCGCGACTTGCAGATGGAAATCCACGTCAACCTGGACCCCGAGTTCGGGATCGTTCGCGGCCAAAGCCATTTGCCCGAGCACTTCGCGGATCGCCAGCAAGTTCTCTGGTGTCGCCCGCTGTGCTGCGAGCGAGGCGGCTTCAACTTCGAATGCCCGTCTGAGTTCGAGCATATCGTCGATGTATTGAATCTCTGCCGCATCGATGCGCGTGCCGAGTTCATTGCCGAGCATATCGTGCTTGGTCTCAGAGAGAAAACTGCCGCCGCCTTGGCGGATTTCGAGGAAGCCTTTGCTTTCCAGGCCTTTCAACGCTTCGCGAACGGAATTTCGGCTGACGCCGAATAGACTCGCCAAGTCCCGCTCGGAAGGAAGCCGGCCGCCAGGGGGCACATTGTTCTCCAAGCACAGCGTTTGGATCTGTTCGACGACTAATTCATAGGTGCGTTTTTTCGGATTCAATAACACGAAACTCTCTCCCTGTTGACTTGTTTTTATGTTCTCCTTTCATCATACCGAAAGAAATGCAAAATGTCTGAAAATACACATTGAACTTTTCAGATTATTATGTATAATTGGTTTAATTGGTAGGACCAATTTATAAAAACATAAAATATTCCTACTTCACACGTGAATATGCATAAAGGAGCGAAATGAAATGGCAATTCCTCATCAGGAGAAAATTCTGGACAATTTGGCGGATTTTTTGACAGGCGAACAAATCAGCATTAACGAGACGATTAAGGAGTTGCACGGCAGGGATGAATCCTATCACGCCATGCAATTGCCGGACATCGTCGTGTTTCCGGAAACGGCGGAGCAAGTATCGAAAATCATGAAGCTGTCCCAGCAATACGCGATTCCGATCGTCCCGTTCGGTCTTGGCTCGAGCCTTGAAGGCCATGTCATCCCGGAACAGGGCGGCATCACCGTCGACTTTTCCTTGATGAATAAAGTGCTGCATGTCGATGCGGAAGATTTTCTCGTCACTGTCCAGCCCGGTGTCACCAGGACGCAATTGAATAAGGAATTGAAGAAACACGGATTGTTTTTCAGCGTCGACCCCGGAGCGGACGCGACGCTTGGCGGCATGGCGGCGACCAATGCGAGCGGCACGACGTCCGTCAAATACGGCGTCATGCGTGACCAGATACGCGACCTTGAAGTGGTCATGGCAGACGGCACCATTATTCATACCGGCAACAAAGCGGCAAAATCGTCTTCCGGGCTTCATTTAAACGGTTTGTTCGTCGGCTCTGAAGGGACGCTCGGCTGTTTTACGGAAATGACTTTGAAAGTGTACGGCATCCCGGAATTTGTTACGGCGGCTCGCGCTTCATTTCCGAGTGTGAAAGATGCGGTCGAAGCAGTCGTCTCGATCTTGCAAGCCGGCATTCCGATTGCCCGCGTCGAACTTGTCGATGAGCAGTCGATGAGGCAAGTGAATGAGTACAATGATACCGCTTACCTCGAGAAGCCAACTTTGTTCTTAGAGTTCCATGGCAATGAAGCTGGGCTCAAGCAAGACGTGGAGTTTATGGAAGAAATTGTCCAGGGGCATGCCTGCGAAGAAATCACTTTTGAGACCGACACCGCGGCGCGCAATCTATTATGGGAAGCGCGCCATACTTTGGCCTATGCCTATATCCACGGCTATCCCGGCAAAAAGATGATGGTCACGGACGTTTGCCTGCCGATTTCAGAACTCGCAGGCGCAGTCGGCCATGCACGGGAAAACCTCCAAGCGCTCGGGCTTCCGGGCGGCATCGTCGGCCATGTCGGCGACGGCAATTTCCATGCACTCATTATGATGAATATGGAAGACCCTGACGAAGTGGCGCGTGCGCAGGAGTTTAACGGGCGCATCGTCGAGTACGCGCTCGAACGCGGCGGCACTTGCACAGGTGAACACGGAGTCGGGCTCGGCAAGCAGAAATACCAACAGCAAGAACACGGAGCGGCACTTGAGGTCATGGAGAAAATCAAACGGGCGCTGGACCCGAATAATCTATTGAATCCCGGCAAGAACATTAAAGTGGAGACAAAGGAGACGATCAAATGAAAGTATTGCAATCATTAAGTGCCATCGCTGGAAAGTATTTTGCTGTGTGGGTCATCCTGGCTGCCTTGCTGGCGTTTTTCCTGCCTGAGGCGTTTGTCGGGTTCGGCGCTTATATCACGATCCTTCTCGGCGTCGTCATGTTCGGGATGGGATTAACGCTCAAACCGGTGGATTTCAAGATCATCGCCAAAAGCCCGCTGCCGGTATTTGTCGGTGTGGCCGCGCAGTTTCTCGTCATGCCGCTCGCGGCGTTTGCCATCGCGTATGTGTTGAATCTGCCTCCTGAACTTGCGGCAGGTCTCGTGCTGCTCGGCTGTGTGCCGGGCGGGACGGCATCGAACGTCATGGTGTATTTGGCAAAAGGCAATTTGGCTTTGTCGGTCGCTATGACGTCCTTGTCGACTTTGATGGCGCCGATCATGACGCCGCTGCTTTTGCTGTTGCTTGCAGGGCAATGGCTGCCGGTCGACCCTGTCTCGATGTTCACATCCATCATTCAAGTGATCATCCTGCCGATTGCCCTCGGGATCTTAATCCAGCGCATCTTCCCGGCAGCGGTCGCGAAAAGCATCTCGGTCGTGCCGCTCATTTCGGTGGCAGCGATTCTCATCATCGTCTCCGCTGTCACTGCAGCCAATGCGCAAAACGTCATCAGCTCCGGGTTCATCGTTTTCCTTGCGGTGTTCTTGCATAACGGCTTTGGTTTGATGCTCGGTTACGTGATCGCGATGCTTATGGGCCTCAGCGAAACAGACCGCCGCGCGATTTCACTCGAAGTCGGCATGCAGAACTCAGGGCTAGGTGTTGCTTTGGCCACCGCCCACTTCAGCCCGCTCGCAGCGCTGCCAAGCGTATGGGGCGCAATCTGGCACAATATCTCGGGTCCGATCTTAGCGACGATCTGGTCGAAAAAACCAGCTGCAGCGCCTAATAAGGAAAATCCGGAACTCGCCGCGCGGGTCAAACCGGCGGTAGATTCCGGATCCAAATAAGTGAATGCTATGTATGCGAAAACCACCCGTCGTTTGGGTGGTTTTTTGAATGAAGGAGAATAGAGTGCAAGTGGCGAAATTTACCAGATGGAAGATCATTATACGAAAAAGTGAGTGAGACATTGTGGAATTCAAATTGGGAAACGGCACGCTGATGCTGCCGGAGCTGCATATCACGGTGATGGCCATCATCATCATTTATTTACTGGCCAAATGGAGCAAGGAGTTGGAAACGGGCCGCATTAAAATTTTCATCTATTTTCTAGTCGCCGCCTATGTTATGCCGGTTCTTTCTTACAGCACTTTAGAGTACGACTTCCAGCTGTGGATTCCGGCCGGCTTCCTAGTGGTGTTCTTTTATATTTACCGGAAAGAACGATACCATCCCGCTAAAATGAAGGCCAGTGTGCTCGGGCTATTCGTGGCGATATACCAAATCGCCGGCCATATGTTTTAAAGCCCAGGCGGCGTTCTGAAAAGAGTTCAATCAATAATAATTGCTTTGCCTTGTTCACGAAGTGATTTCAGCGAATCGAGCATATGCTGGATTTGCTCCTCGCTGTGGCGTTCCCAAGAAGCGAGTTCAGCGACGATTTTCGGTGGTGATTTGGAGCGGTAGGAGCGTGTCGGGTTCCCGGGAAACCGCTTGTCGGTCAAATTCGGGTCGTTTTCGAATGTGCCTGTCGGTTCGACGATGTAGATCCGTTCCGGCAAATCCCCAGCAGCGAGTTCCGCACCCCATTTGGCTGCTTCGAGTGTGGCGGTGAAATAGATGTAATTGGATTTTTTATCTTGATAATTCGATAAATTCTGCGCTACCAGTAGATTCCCGATTTTCAGTTGTGCCTTTGTTCCATGGAAAAACGGGCCTGGATCCAAGATATCTTTTTTACCATCCATTGAAATCTGCCTCCCCTAGTATTGTTCTTGCAAACAGTATAAGTCAGCGTTCGGTGAAAAAGTAGACTGCAATTATTTTTTTGTTTGTACTATAATAGAAGTAGAGAGACACCAATCAAAACCACCCAAGCCAAGCCCAATTCCTCAGGAACATTTGAGGAGTTGGGCTTTTTAACTGCCGCAGGTATCGATGCTTAAAACAAGGAAACTAAACAGAGAAATTTACGTCAATTGACACAATAGCAATGAAGCAGGATAGAACTCAGCTATATGAAAAACTGCATAAAAAAACTGAAAACTTGTTACAAAATCGGCGATTCCGGTGTCTTTATTATGAAAGCGTTTGAGGGGAGGGGCCGGATGATGGAGGAGGCGGCAAATTTGCCGGAAGTTCCCAGCAATCTGTCTGATGAAGAAGAGTTCCAGGTTTTATTCAAACAGTATTACCCGAAAGTCGTCTGGAAAGTGATGATCATCCTGAAAGACCGGCCCCTTGCAGAAGATGTCGCGCAGGAGGTATTCGTCAAGCTGTATCACGCGGACCGTTCGGCAATTGACAATTTACCGGGCTGGTTGACAAAAGTCGCGGTCAATACCGCTTACAATCAAGTGCGCACCGAAAAACGCCACATGGCCCGGAAACAAAAGCAACAAGCGGAGGAGCGAATATGGCCAAGGTCGGTTGAAGAGGCTTATGTGAAACGCGAGGAGCTGGGGGAAGTCCAGAGAACACTGATGCGTTTATCCGAACAGGATCGGGATTTATTGGTGATGCGGTTTTCAGGCTATAGCTACGAGGAAATTGCAGAAAATAAAGGTTTGGAAAAATCCTCGATAGGCGCGCTGCTGGCACGGGCGAAAAGCCGTTTCAAAAAAATGTATGCAGAGGAAGGGACAGAGAACCAATGACTTGTCATGATATCGGCACCTTACAAGCTTATTTGGATGGTGAGGTCAGTCGCGAGGAGAAAAAAAGAATCATGAAGCACCTGGAAAACTGCGCAATATGTCGTGGAGCCGTTAGTGAGTTGCAGCAGCTTCAAGCTTTTTATGAGAACAAATTGGACTTGGATGGTGAAGACATCGATGTGGCCAGGGCATGGGCGAGATTCGAAGAGAACTTGGAGCAGGGAGACAACCGTAAGTCAGCGGCAGTGAGTGAAACAACAAGCAGAAAGGGATGGAGTCCGTTGAAAACCAAGACCAAACGTTTCATCGTATCCGGCGTTGCAGCCGCCGCCATTTTCAGTTCGCTTGCCATTCCGCAAGTTCAAGTGGGGGCGAATCAATTTCTATCGCTGTTCCGTGTTGATCAATTCGAGATGGTGCAGTTGACACAGGAAGACTTGGAGCAAGTCGAGAGCTGGGTAAGTGAACACAAAGCGGGAGAAATTGATTTGAAAGGCCTAGGCAAGTTAGAACGATCGGTAGTGGATGGGGAGCTGCAGCAATTCCAGACGATTGAATCAGCTGAACAAGCAGGGTATGCCGTTCCGTCGTTCGGTGAATTCGGATTGTCCGTCATTGACGTGATGCCGGCACAGACGATGACGTTTACACTTGATGTCGAAAAAGCGAACCAGTTGCTCACACAGCTTGAAGCTGACGAACAGTTCGAGACGGTGCTGGACGGCAAGCCATTCTCGGTATCGATTGCTGAAACGGTGAAAGCGGATTACTTGTCGAATGGACAGTACATCTCCTATGTGCGTACAGAATCTCCGGAGATCAGTGTTCCAGAAGGCACCTCGATTGATCAGCTGCGTGATACCCTGCTGTCGCTTCCGTTTTTGCCTGATAATGTGAAGACACAGCTCGCGAATATTTCCGATTTTGAAACGACGCTTCCGGTTCCGGTTGTCGATACGGAAGAGGCGAAAGTGAGCGAAGTCGAAGTGAATGGTGCGGAAGGATTCACATTCGTGGGTACAGACGAATCTTCAATCGTTTGGAAACAAGGTGAGCAGCTGCAAATGATCATGGCGGAAACTAAGATGACCGAACAACAATTAATGGAACTGGCTACACAAGTGAAATGAAAAAGGAAGTTCAGGGTGGACCAAGCGCCCTGGACTTTTCATTATGATGATGGAGGGACAGAATGGACGTTATCCGGACCAACTCATTGACTAAAACCTATGATGGAAAAGGCGGTATTTCAGATATTTCTCTGTCGATTGGAGAAGGAACGATTTACGGATTTTTAGGGCCGAATGGCTCCGGGAAAAGTACATTCGTCCGCACGCTTCTCGGTCTATTGAAGCCGACAAGCGGAGAAGGGTTTATCCTCGGTGAACCAATCGGGTCGATCAAATCACGTGAACAAGCAGGTTATTTGCCAGAGTTGTTCCGTTATCCTGACTGGCTGACGGGCAAACAATTGCTTGAGCGCCATGCGGAGTTGTGCAAAATCCCTGTGCGGCAGCGAAAAACACGCATTGAAGAAGTGGTGGAGCTGGTCGGGATGAGCGGCCGGGAAAAGGGCAAGATCGGCGGCTTTTCAAAAGGCATGGCTCAGCGCATCGGCCTGGCTTGTGCGATTCTCAACGATCCGAAAGTCATTTTCCTCGATGAACCAACGTCTGCACTCGATCCGATCGGACGTAAAGATGTGCGTGACCTCATGGTGTATTTGCGGGACCAAGGAAAAACCGTGTTCTTGAACAGCCACTTATTGCATGAAGTGGAGTCGGTGTGCGATAACGTATCGATCATCCACGAAGGCGATATGATCGCCCAAGGGCCTTGGCGAGAATTGATGCAAATCGAAGCGCAAATAGAGATCATAACGGATTATCCAGAAGACATCCCGTGGCCTGCGTTTGTATCGCACTCCCGGAAACTAGGCCAGCATGGAACGAGAACCACATGGAATATCCAGTTCGGTGATGAACTCGATATCCCGCGAATTATCTATTATTTGTCCGAACGCCGCATTTCGGTGTATGAAGTTCGGCAGATTACACCTCATTTGGAAGATGTCTTTTTGCATTGGGTAAACCGGAAAAAGGAGAACAGCTATGTGGGCAATCACTAAAATAACGATACACGAAGTTATTTCAAAGCGAATTTTCCTCTTCACGGTGATTATGACGGTTGTGTTCCTAAGCTTATATGGAACAGCAATCTACTTTGCAGGAAGGGAAACATCAAACATGGGCCCTGGGGTCATGGAAGGTCCGGAAGCGGTTCTGATGCAGCAGTTTGTGGCGTCTCAGATGCTCGGAGCAGGTCTCTATTTTTCATCATTCATCGCATCGCTGCTCGCGATTATGTCGAGCGTCAGTGCGATTTCTGGGGAAGTGGCGAGTCATCAGATTGATACATGGTTGATGCGCCCGATTTCCAGAGCGCAGTTTGTATTGGGAAAATTCGTCGGTTTGACGGTTTTAATGATGGCGTATGTCATTGCATTATTTTTCAGCGTCATTGCCATCCATCAAGGCATCGGAGTCGACTGGCTAGCATTGGACCTTCAACCGATGCAGATGGTTAAAGCGGCTGGGGTATTCGCCATACAGCCCTTTGTACTGATCGCATTCGGGATTTTATTAAGCACGAGAATGACAACCTTGAATGCAGGTATCATTTCCATCGTCCTTTATGGTGCTGCTTTTATCGGCGGTTTTATCGAACAATTCGGCGCGGTACTGGAAAAAACTGCGCTCGTCAACGTCGGCATTATAATGAGCCTTGTCTATCCGGTCGATTCCATTTATCGCAAAATGACCACGCTATTGTTCGTAACAACGGACAGCCCGCTTGCTATTGCACAAGGCGGCCTGTTCACCAGCATCTCAAGTCCGAGCAATTTACTCATCGGCTATGCGGTTTTTTACGGGATTATTGTATTGGCACTTGCGGTTTATAGCTTTAAAAATCGTGATGTATAACTGGAAGTGGAAAAAACCGCATGAGCCTATTTGAGAGGTTCATGCGGTTTTTGTGTTGAACTGTTTTAAGGTTGTTGTTTCTTGTTTAGTCCAGGGGATAGCGGGTAGACAACTGTATGTTCAATACAATTATTTAGAAGAGGTGTCCAATTATGAAAAACGATTTAATCATAAAAAACAAGCTCGGCCTCGGAACAGCGCCGCTTGGCAATATGTTCCGGGACGTGCCGGGAGACGAAGCGATGGCGACCATCGAATCTGCTTGGAATGAGGGGATCCGTTATTTCGATACGGCACCATTTTACGGGGCAGGGCTTGCGGAGCTTCGCCTCGGTGAAATTTTGCCTTCGTACAACCGCGACGAATACTTGCTGAGCTCAAAAGTCGGCCGTATCGTATTAGAGGAAGAAGAGGAAAAAGAAGGCCTGTTTGAATTTGGCCGCAAGAATAAAATCCACACCGATTACACGGAATCGGGCACGCTGCGTTCGATCGAAGACAGCTTGAAGCGGCTGAAAACAGATCGCTTGGATATGGTCTATGTGCACGATATCTCCCCGGACTTTCTTGGCGATGAATGGGTCACGAAATTCGATGAAGCACGAACAGGGGCTTTTAAAGTGCTCGACCGCTTAAGAGACGAAGGCGTCATCAAAGCATGGGGCCTTGGGGTCAATACGACCACGCCGATCGAAGTCGCACTCGAACTGGAAGAAGCACACCCTGATTTGAGCTTGTCTGCGACGCAGTATACGCTGTTGCAGCATGAACGCGCATTAGAGCGCATGATGCCGCTTGCTGAGAAAACAGATGGCGGCCTTGTCATCGGCTCGGCATTCAATTCCGGCGCATTGCTTGGCGGCGATCATTTCGATTATGCAGAAATCACGCCAGAAATCAAACAGCGGGTGGCACGCTTTAATGACGTCGCTCAAAACCACGGCGTACATTTGAAAGATGCAGCTTTGCAATTTTCAACGGCGCATCCAGCAGTAAAAGCGGTCGTCACCGGATCCACACGGCCAGACCGCATCAAGGAAGACTTGGCCGCTATGACAGCGGATATCCCGTCTGCCTTCTGGGACGAACTCGTCGATAAAGGCCTCGTATCTCCGAAAGCCGTATTGCCGAAAAAATGAAAATAGAAATAGAGAACGACAAAAGGTTCCGGTCTGCTAGCCGGAACCTTTTGTTATGGATGAAACATTTATTTTTACTAAAACATTCATTTAGCGATGAATTGCCTTATCTTTAATTTTACAAATTTACCATTTGCTTTAATATGGACTAATGACAAGAACTGGAGGGGTAACATGAAAACTTCGGCTGCCTTATCGACAATGGCATCTTTGCTGATCGCCATCGCCACCTTGGCTGGCTGTGCCAATGTCGAAGAAAGCCCGGAAACTCTCGCGATTGAACACCGCGGGGAATACGAAGGGGTACTCGTTTCAAGCACCTATACTTCGGCCAAAACTGCCGGCTATGAAGAAACGTTCATCGAAGGGCCGGAAAAAGCCGATGAACTGATCGACCGATTGAATGGAGAAGAGCTGATACAAGCGAGTGAAGCGGAACTGCAGGAACGGGCCGATCTGCTCGAGAAGCCCGGCAGCTACCGGATGATGCTTTACAATATGCCGGCAGCTAATCGCATGGACGATCATATGTATTTGATTCACTTCTATAAAGATGGAACGATTCAAGTGGACCAAGAAGGCACCACGTATTTCCTCTATAATCCTCCAGAGGATTTGCTTTCGCAATTGAAACAACAATGGAACATCAGTTTTTAGCACAAAACAAACTGCCCCGCTGTGATTAGGCATTTTCCTAATCGCCGCGGGGCAGTATTTATTAGGTGATATGGGCATTAGCCTTGGGGTGCGTGGTAGATTTCCTCGAACGGCTGAACGACGACGAAGCCATTTCCGGAGAATTTCATCTGTACGGATTCTCCGCTGCCTCTGCCGAAAAAGCTTTTCAACTGCACGTCGGTAACAAAATCAGGTTCCAAATTACCTGACCATGCGACGGTTGCGTTCGGGTCGGTGAACACTGGCGTATCCGGAGTGACGAGCAAGGTGAGCGGCTCGTAATGGGAGGTGAAAGCGACGAGGCCGTGGCCTTCCAGGCGGACATTGAATAATCCGCCCGCCATCATTCCGGCGACGCGGCGCATCAATTTGATGTCCCAATCGAGCCCGTCCTGAAATGCGAGCAAGTCGTTGCCGTTGATGAAGATGCTTTCACCTTCAAGATCTAAAATGGTGATTTTCTTGCCGCTGTCCGCGACGTAGAGTTTGCCTTGGCCGTTCGCTTTCATCAACTGGGCGCCTTCTCCGCTGAGCGCTTTTTTGACGAATTTCCCGAGGCCGTGCTCGAGCATACCTTCGCGCTCGAATTTGATATTGCCTTCATAGGAAATCATCGAGCCCGCTTTGGCCCACACTTGGCCGTTCAAATTCACTTCGAGCAGGCGGTCTGTTTCGAGTTCAAAAAAGTCGCGCGCGCTTTCTTCCTGTTTGGTTTGCTGGACAAATTGCTTGATGGAATACTTCGACATGAATGATTCCTCCTTTAACTGAATACTATGCTATACGGACAGGCGGCAAAATCGTTTCGTTTTAGCGCAATGCACTTTCAGGTTAATCGTTGATTTTCAACAACGGAAGGAGTAAACTGTCGGAGAATGAATGTTCATTCCGCAACAAAAGGAGGAATTTTTCCAGATGCCCACATCCACCACGAAACGAGATGATATTCTCGATAGCGCGCTGACCTTGTTTGCCGAACGCGGCTTTGATGCCACGACGATCCCGATGATCGCGACCGATGCCAAAGTCGGAGCGGGGACAATTTACCGTTATTTCGCCAATAAAGAAATGCTCGTCAATACCTTGTTCCAGCATTATGTCACCTTGTTCAAGGAGGCGCTGGAGAAAGACTATCCTGAGGGAGCGGGCATTCGTGAGCAATTCCATCATTTATTCCAAGGGATGATCCGCTTTACGAACGAGCACGATCATGCTTTGTATTTCATTAAAACCCATACATCCGCTTATTTTCTGGACGCCGAAAGCCGTGAGCAATTCAGCCATTTGCTGATGATCCTCGAAGATTTCTTCGAGGCTGGAAAACAGCAAGGGCAGATCCGTGAACTTCCGTCCAAGGCGCTGATCGCCATTATCTTCGGTGGCTTTTTGCAACTCTATCAATTGATCCGCGTAGGAGAACTTGAAGCCTCGACGGAACTACTGGCAGGAGTCGAGGAAAGCTGCTGGGATGCTGTGCGTCATCATTCGTGATGATGCCAGTTTTTTTCTCTATTTTTAGGAATGAATATTCATTCCGATTTTAATTTTACAGAAGAGGTGCTAATCCATGATTGAAATGAAAAACCTTCCACAACCGAAATCCTACGGCCCGCTTGGCAATTTGCCATTGATCGATAAAGAAAAGCCGGTGCAATCGTTCATGCAGCAAGCGCGTGAACTTGGGCCGATCTATCAATTCCATTTCCCGGGGCGTGCCAGCACGTTTGTATCAAGTGCGGAACTGGCCGCGGAAATCTGTGACGAGACGCGCTTTGATAAAAAGATTGGGCCGGCTCTCCAGAAAGTCCGCGCATTCGGTGGAGATGGCTTGTTCACGAGTGGAACCGAAGAACCGAACTGGAAGAAAGCCCATAATATCCTGTTGCCAAGTTTCAGCCAGCAAGCGATGAAGGGCTATCACGACAAGATGATCGACCTCGCGTCGCAATTGGTGCAGAAATGGGCACGGCTCAATCCAAACGAGGAAATCGATGTGCCGGATGACATGACGCGTTTGACGCTCGATACGATCGGCTTATGCGGATTCAATTACCGCTTCAATAGTTTTTACCGAGAGGATTCCCATCCGTTCATCGAGAAGATGGTGCGGGCGTTGGATGAATCAATGAGCCAAACGCAGCGTCTCGGCATCCAGGACAAGCTAATGGTACGCTCGAAGCAGCAGTTCAAAGAAGACATCGATTATATGTTCAACTTGGTCGACCAATTGATCGCAGAACGTAAACAAGCGGGCGACCAGGGGGAAGATGACTTACTGGGGCATATGCTGAAAGGCAAAGACCCGGAAACCGGCGAATCCTTGGATGATGAGAACATTCGCTTCCAGATCATCACTTTCTTGATCGCGGGGCATGAAACGACGAGCGGTTTATTGTCGTTCGCGATCCAGTACCTATTGAAGCATCCGGATAAATTAGCAAAAGCCTATGCCGAAGTGGACGAAGTGCTCGGCGATGCAACGCCTTCGTTCAAGCAAGTGAAGCAATTGAAATATGTGCGCATGATTTTAAATGAAGCGCTGCGTCTGTGGCCAACCGCGCCAGCATTTTCCGTCTATGCGAAAGAAGATACGACGCTTGCCGGCAAGTACGAGGTCGAAAAAGGCGAAGCATTCACTTTGCTGATTCCGGAACTCCACCGCGACACGAGCGTTTGGGGACAAGATGCCGAAAGTTTCCGGCCGGAACGTTTTGAAGACATCTCGAAAATCCCGCATCATGCATACAAGCCGTTCGGCAACGGACAGCGCGCATGCATCGGGCAGCAATTCGCACTTCACGAAGCGGTGCTCGTGCTCGGCATGGTGCTGCAGCATTTCGAGCTGATCGACCACACCGATTACCAGCTCGAAGTGAAAGAAACTTTGACCTTCAAACCAGACGGATTGACGATGAAAGTGAAACCGAGACGAAAAGTGCAGATGTTCCAGGCGCCAGCAGTTGAAGAGCCAGAACAAGCGCCGGAAGTCGAGCAAGCGATTGACTCGCACGGCACGCCGCTATTGGTACTTTACGGATCCAACCTCGGGACAGCACAAGGCGTTGCCCGGGAGCTCTCGGAAACGGCACGCTTTAAAGGCTTTGATGCGAAAGTTGCCGCAATGGACGATTATGCAGGAAACCTTCCGGCTGAAGGGGCGGTCGTCATCGTATCGGCTTCCTATAACGGCAACCCGCCGGATAATGCCGTGCGTTTTATGGAGTGGCTATCGACTGATAGTGATTTACAAGGCATCACATACAGCGTCTTCGGCTGCGGCGACCGCAACTGGGCAACGACCTATCAGCGCGTGCCGAGCATTATCGATGAACAGCTGTCGGCGAATGGTGCATCCCAGCTTATCGAACGCGGCGAAGGCGATGCCAGCGAGGACTTCGACGGCGAGCTTGAGAAATGGCAGCAATCCTTGTGGCCGGCACTCGCGGAACAGTTCGGGCTCGATCTGGAAACAAACGCGCAAGCCAGCAATCAATTGTCGATGGAATTCATCAGCGGCGTCAGCCACACACCGGTCGCTCGAGCATACGATGCCTTCACGGCAGTAGTTGCCGGCAATGAGGAGCTATTGAAGACACAGGAACGCAGCACCCGCCATATCGAGATCCAATTGCCTGAAGGGGCAGTGTATCAAGAAGGCGACCACCTCGGTGTGTTGCCGGAGAACTCTGTTGGGCTCGTGGAACGAGTGTTGAACCGCTTTGGCTTGAAAGGGGAAGACCATGTAGTCCTTGAAGGAAGTTCTGGGCGGTCCGATCATTTACCGACAGGGCACCCGGTCCAGCTCGCGCAACTGCTCACAAGCTATGTGGAATTGCAGGAACCCGCAACGCGCGCGCAACTCCGTGAACTCGCGAAAAGCAATCCGTGCCCGCCGCATAAACAAGAGCTTGAAGGATTGGTGGAAGACGAAACGTATAAACGCGAAGTGCTCGCGAAGCGGTTGACGATGCTTGAATTGCTCGAGCGCTTTATGTCTTGCGAAATGGAGTTCGAGAACTTCTTGGCTTTATTGCCCGCATTGAAAGCCCGCTACTACTCGATCTCCAGTTCGCCGCGTGTCTCATCCAGCAAAGCGAGCATCACGGTCAGCGTCGTAAAAGGTGCGGCTTGGAGCGGAATGGGTGAATACGAAGGCGTCGCCTCCAATTATTTGGCGAAGCGCGATGCGGAAGATAAAATCGCATGCTTTATACGGACGCCTCAAACTGCTTTCCAATTGCCGGAAAACCCGGAAACGCCGCTCGTCATGGTCGGCCCAGGAACCGGCATCGCACCGTTCCGTGGCTTTATCCAAGCACGAAATATGTTGAAAGAACAAGGGTCCCAACTCGGCGTAGCGCAGCTGTATTTCGGCTGCCGCCATGCACAAGAGGATTTCTTATATGAAGAAGAATTGAAGCAAGCCGAGCAGCTTGGCTTGATCGAGTTGCACAGCGCCTTCTCGAGACAACAGCAAGAGAAAGTCTATGTGCAGCATTTGATGGAACAGAACGCACAGGAAATTCTCGGGCTGTTGGAACAGGGGGGACATTTGTATATTTGCGGTGATGGCGGCAAGATGGCACCAGCCGTGGAGCAAAGCTTGGTCCGCAGCTATCAGGAGTTGCGAAACGCGACGCATGAACAAGCGTTGGTGTGGCTCGGGGAACTTGAACAATCCGGCCGTTTTGCGAAAGACGTTTGGTCGGCTTCGTAAAAGGTGGAATAATGACCAGCTTGTAAAAAAACAGTAACTGAAATAGAGCCCAAGGGAAACGGCCGTTTCCCTTGGGCTCTATTCGTTTATATCCATATTAATCGGCTTGCATGCCGCCATCGACATTGTAAATGGATCCGGTAACAAAAGAGGATTTATCGGAAGCCAAGAACAGCACGATTTGCGCGACTTCCATCGGTGTCCCGAAACGGCCGACCGGGATGCCTTGCCGTATGGCTGCTGCGGCAGCTTCCGGGTCGTCCGGGGAAATATTGCTTTGGATGGCGGTCAGCATTTGTGTATCGATAGCTGCCGGGGCGACCGCATTGACACGGATGCCTTGTGCAGCTGTTTCCAACGCAGCTGTTTTTGTCAGTCCGACGACTGCGTGTTTGGAGGCGATATAGCCGGGCATACCAGGGGAGCCGATATAAGCCGCATTTGAAGCCGTGTTGATGATGCTGCCGAATCCCTGTTTCTCCATTTGCTGGATAACATGCTTGAGACCCAGGAAAACACCCGTGACATTGATGCCCATGATGCTCTCGAAATGCTCCTTCTCCAAGTCTTTGATCATTTTATGGGGGCCGTTGATGCCGGCGTTATTGAAGAAAACGTCGATGCGGCCGAAAGCGTCCACGGTTTCCTGCACATAATTTGCCACATCGCTTTCTTCGGTGACATTTGCTTGAATGACTTTAACTTGCTCTTCACTGGCTTCCAACAAGTCTTTCGTTTTATCCAGGGCTTCCCGGTTAATGTCGACAAGGACGACGCGATCGCCTTGTTCCAAAAAGGCCTTCGCTGTATCCATGCCGATTCCGCCTGCGCCGCCGGTAATTAAGACCACTTTTTCTGTCATGATGATTCCTCCTCATATTCTTTTGAATAAAAATGGGAATATTCTATCAATTATTAATGTTACAATAATTAATAACTTAGGCATATTCCCTTTTTAGCAGGAAGTGCCTCCTTCGAAAGGATGAGTGAAGATGGCCCTTGCGGATCAAGCTCGGATATTGAAGCCAGGAAGCAATCAGGAACAGTCCATGGTCGAAATGCTTAAAGTCTTTGTGAATCAATGCCAGATGGCGGAAGCTTATTTTTTCCGTTACTCGATTATCGGATTTTTGGGCGAAGGAATTATTTCATTGGAACAAGAGAAAATCAAGCACATCCCGGAATTGCGCTATGATATCCGCAGCCTGCCTACGATTGAAGCTGCGCTTCTGGAACGCAAGGCAAAATATTACGAAGGCCAGGAAATTTTCGAGAAGACTAGCAGCAATTACGTCATCGATTCCACGGTCCGGTCATTTCTCGTGACGCCCGTCTTCACCGGAACTACCGTGCATGGCTTCATTTACGGCATTAATCAGGAAACCGTCTGCTCACCGGAATTATTGGATCACATGACGAAGTTTGGTGAACAAGCAGGCAAAATTTTGTGCTCTTTTTCAATATCCCAAAGCCATACGTTATTGAGCACGCGGGAATGGGAAGTCATGAGGGAAATCGCTTGGGGAGCGGCGACAAAAGAAATCGCTGGGCGCCTGGACATCAGCGAGGCTACGGTCAAGCAGTACGTTAAGCAAGCTGTGAAAAAGCTTGGCGTTTCCAATCGCACACATGCAGTAGCGGAGTTGATGAGAAGGGGCGCGATCTTTTAATTAGGTTTCAATTGGAGGATTGCTTCGTGCAATTTCTTAGGAAAACCATCTACCTTAGGGAGGGGCTAGTATGAACATTGGCATTATCGGAACCGGCAATATCGCCACTTACTTGCTCGAACAAGTGAATGAAAAGAGCATGGCAGATGGGCGCATCACCGCGGTATTCGGGCGCAACGTGGAAGCCGGAACGCGTTTAAAAGAACGTTTTGGCATGGAATTTTATACGGATCTTCAAGATTTCCTGTCGGGACCCATCGATACGGTCGTGGAAGCTGTGACAGTGGATGCGGCAAGGCTGTTTTTGAAACAAGTGGCCGAACATAAAAAAGACCTCGTTGTCAGCAGCATCGGCGTGTTCAAAGACTTCGCGTTCCTGGATGAACTGACCGGATTAGCCGATGCGAACAACAGGAAGATCTATCTGCCGTCCGGTGCAATCGGCGGATTGGACGTGTTGCAATCAGCGAAGGCGCTTGGTGGATTGGAATCTGTTCAGCTGAAGACGCGGAAATCCCCTATGTCACTCGGGATGGAGGCGGATCGGGAACAAGTGCTGTTTGACGGAACGGCGTTTGACGCGGTTGGTGAATTCCCGAAAAATATTAATGTCGCTTTAGTGCTCGCGATTGCGGGTATTGGCGTACACGAAACGAAAGTCCGCATTATCGTCGACCCGAAAATTGAACGCAATACACATACGATTGAAGCGCAAGGGGATTTCGGCAAGATGCACCTGCAAGTCGAAAACAACCCGATGGCAGCGAACCCGAAAACGAGTTTACTGGCGGCACTCAGCATTCTGTCGGTGCTCCAGAATAAAAGCAAGGCATTAAGGATAGGAAGCTGAAACAAAAAGGGGAAATGCTATTCTTTTAAACATATAAACAAGCCAGCTTGTTTTTTATGAATAGACAGCAAAAAAACACATTAATTTCATTCGGAAATAAGGAGAGTGAATCGATTTTCAGCTATTCGTTTATCCGCTTCGATTTCAGCTAATCTCGATAAATACCATAGAAATCATTTTATTAGAAAAATACATGTTATGCTTATAAGGGACGAAAAGGCTAGTAGGGAGGATGTTTTGTATTTCCCTGCGCTTCGTGGCGTCTTTTTGCACTGTGCAATTGAGGCAGCCGGAAGGGTTGCGCGTGTCTGGATAGATTAAATTACAGCCAGCGCCGAATCGCCATTACAGTCATTTTTTCTGTTAAAGAAGGGAGGTGTTTCAATGGAAAATTGGACCAGGTTTCTTGAGGTGAACGCTCCTCGCATTCTAGAGTTGACGATTGACCATGCTGTGCTCGTCTCGTTAGCCATTGTTGTGGCGCTATTGATTGGAATTCCACTCGGCATTTACTTAACTACGAACCAATACCTTGCAGATACAGTTCTTCAAATCGCTTCCATTACATTAACCATTCCGAGTATCGCACTCTTCGGGGTAATGATTCCGATCTTTTCCTTGATCAATCAGGGCATCGGCTTTGTGCCGGCTTTTGTGGCACTCGTGCTGTATTCACAATTGCCGATCATCCGCAATACGTATACCGGCATCAAAAACGTCAATCCTGAAATGCGCGACGCGGCAATCGGCATGGGCATGAAAACGCATCAGCGCTTGTTGCGTGTCGAAATCCCGAATGCCTTGCCGGTCATCATGGCAGGTGTCCGTACGGCGGTGGTCATGAATATCGGGATTGCGGTCATCGCGGCTTATATCGGCGCGGGTGGTCTCGGCGTCCTCATCACACAAGGCATCAGCAGAAACGACAATTACCTGATCATCAGCGGATCCATCGCGGTGGCGATATTGGCGATCATTGCGGATTCCATCTTACTACTGATTCAAAAACGCTTTACGAAAAAAGCAATAGCGGAGTAACTGCAGAGAGGTGAGTCTATGATTTCATTTAATCACGTAACAAAAAGCTATGGAGAAGAGATAACGGCGATCGATGACGTCGACTTCACAGTTGAACAAGGAAAAATCGTCGTGCTGCTCGGGCCATCTGGCTGCGGGAAAACGACGTTGCTTCGAATGGTCAACCAGCTTGAGACCATCACAAAAGGCGAGATTGTCATCAACGGGGAAAACTCGAAAGACTTGGACCCGATCGAATTGAGGCGCAAAATTGGCTATGTTATCCAAAGCAATGGCTTATTTCCAAATATGACGATTGAAGAAAACGTCATGCTCGTCCCGGATCTATTGGGCTGGAATAAGAAGAAAAAGCGTGAACGCTTTGAGTACCTGATGAATCTGATTGGTTTGGATCCTAAAGATTACGGGAAACGCTATCCGCATGAATTATCAGGCGGCCAACAACAACGCATCGGTGTCGTCCGTGCCCTTGCGGCCGATCCACCGGTCATGTTAATGGATGAACCTTTCGGCGCACTTGACCCGATCATCCGCGACAAGATCCAGGAAGAGTTCCTGCAGATCCAGCGTGAAGTGAAGAAAACGATTCTGTTTGTCAGCCATGATATTGACGAAGCCATCAAGATGGCGGATAAAATCGTGCTCTTGCGCGACGGCAAAATCATGCAATTTGATACGCCATCGGAAATGCTGGCGCATCCCAAAAATGAATTTGTTTCACAGTTTTTCGGGAAAGACCGCGCCATTAAAGGTTTAAGCTTGCATACAGTGCAAAATTTGCGTGAAGTCATCGGGCTGGGGCCAGTCGATGAAGCAATACAAGATACGAAAACGATCCATGTCCACCAAGATCTGCGCAACACTTTGTCGATGCTATTGAACCAGGAAGCGGATCAAGTCATCGTCAAAGATGAACAGGATGAAAACATCGGGACGATTACCATCGACATGGTCCAGAAATATTTACATTACGAAATAAAAGGGAAGATGTCCGCCTCCCAGGAAGGGTGATCCGGTGAAACGTAAAAAATTGATAGGCAATATTGTCAGATATGCGCTTTATGCAGCGGTCGCCGCATTTTTCATTTGGGCGATCTCCAACAGTTATTTTGACTATATTTTTAGCCAATCGGAAACATTTTTGGTGTTATTGAGACAGCACATAGTACTTGTGTTGGTTTCCTCGCTGCTCGCTATTTTAATCGCAGTGCCGGCCGGTATTCTCATCACACGGCCAAAATTCAAGAAAGCGGAGTGGGTGTTCTCCAATATCGCAAACTTAGGTCAAACGATTCCGAGCCTCGCCGTTCTTGCCTTGATGATCAGTATTTTGGGCATCGGATTCCAGACCGCAGTGTTTGCGCTGTTCATTTATTCGATCCTGCCGATTTTCAGAAACACCGTGGCCGGCATCGACTCGATCGATAAGAATATGATCGATGCGGCCAAAGGAATGGGCATGAAACCGCATCAGATCCTGTTCCGCATCGAACTTCCCAATTCAGCTTACTCGATCCTTGCAGGCATCCGCACGGCTGTCGTCTTGAATATTGGAACAGCGGCTCTAGCTTATGTGGTCGGGGCAGGCGGCCTTGGCGTATGGATCTTCACCGGCATCAATTTGTTCGATAACGGCTTCCTCATTTCAGGGGCGATCCCGGTGACGCTATTGGCGATTCTTGCTGATTATATCCTGCGCAAAGTGGAATATATCGTCGTGCCGAAAGGGTCAAGACGTGTTGAGAAAGCTTAGCGAATAGGAGGTATCGGAATTTGTGAATAAATCACTTAAACTTATCCCGCTGCTGATTACCATGCTGATCTTGTCCGCCTGTTCAGGCGTGACAGGAAAAGAAGTGACAGTCGGGGGCAAAAACTTTACAGAACAATATATCTTGTCTGAGATGACGGCTTTCTTGTTAGTGGAAGAAGGATTCAAAGTCAATCAAATGAACAATCTCGGCAGCAGTGTGGTCCGTTCCGCACTCGAAAACGGCCAAGTGGATCTGATGTGGGAATACACGGGAACAGCGCTCATTACGTATATGGGCGAAGAATCCATCGCGGACCCTGAAGCTGCGTTCCAAAAGGTCAAAGAACTCGACAGCGAGAACGGCATCCATTGGATGAATATGTCGGAAGTTAATAACACCTATGCGCTCGCCATGACAAGCGAACGGTCGGAAGAACTCGGCATTGAATCGATCAGCGACCTCGCCGATTATATCAATGAAAATCCAGGGGAGCTGTCGATGGCGGCTGATGCTGAATTCGCCAACCGTTCAGATGGCTTGCCGGGTGTTGAAGAAACTTATGGCTTTGAATTCGGTTCCGGACAGGTCAACCAGATGGATATTGGATTGACGCAGCGCTCGCTCGACAATGGTCAAGTCGATGTGTCGGTAGCTTTTGAAACGGATGCGACGATCAGAAGTTATGATCTCGTCGTTTTGGAAGACGATCAACGATTCTTTCCGCCTTACCGGGCAGCCGTGTCGATCAACCAAGAAGTACTGGAAGAATACCCTGAAATTGAAGAAATTACGGCGCGCTTGGCCAATAGCCTGAACAGCGACATCATGAGAGAACTCAATTATTATGTAGACGTTGAAGGACAGAGCGTTTCCGTCGTCGCTTATGATTGGCTTGTGGAAAATGGTTTTCTGGAAGAATAAATTCCATCAGTAAGATGAAGCTGCAGCCGCCATTCCGAAAAGGAATGGCGGTTTTTCTTATGGTACGTGAAAATAAAGGGAATCTTGCTTAAATGGAGAACTGCTTGTTAACGGTCTAAAAAGGAGGCACAAGCATTTATGGAACATGTCAAAGAAGGGTTCATTCCCGTGACTGGGGGCAAAGTATGGTATCGCATCACTGGAAAGGGGCCCGGCATTCCGCTCTTGCTGTTGCACGGCGGGCCGGGAATGAAAAGCAGCGACAGCGACCCGCTGAGGCAATTAGGGACAGAGCGGCCGGTCATCCAATACGACCAGCTGGGCTGCGGAAAATCGGAGCGGCCGGAAGATACTTCTCTTTGGACCGTGGACCGCTACGTCGAGGAGCTCGGGCAAGTGATCCAAGCGCTCGAACTGGAAGAAGTCCATTTGCTCGGCCATTCCTGGGGGACGATGCTTGCCGCGTCTTATCTCTTTACGAAACCGGGCGGTGTGCGCAGCGTCATGTTCTCCGGGCCGGCACTTGATGCGCAGCGCTGGGAGCAAGACCAGCGCGCTTATTTGAAGCAATTCCCAAAACCAGTGCAAAAGACGATCGAGGAGAGCGAAAGCCAAGGAACGACCGATTCAGACGACTACCAGCAAGCGATGATGCAGTATTACAAAACCCATATGTGCCGCGTCGACCCTTGGCCAGACGAGCTGTCGGAAGATCTCGATCAGCTGAACTCGAATGTCTACAATTATATGTGGGGAGCTTCGGAATTCACGGTCACCGGCACCTTGAAGCATTTTGATGCGACGGATCGCTTGAGTGAGATCGACATTCCGGCTTTGTTTACTTGCGGCCGGTATGATGAAGCTACACCCGAAGCGACAGAACAGTATGCGAGCCTCGTGCCGGATGCAGAATTTCACGTATTCGAAAACAGCTCGCATATGCCGTCAATCGAAGAACCCGAAGTATATGTAGAAACCGTTCGTGAATGGGTCAACCGCCAGGAAATGAAGCCGGGTGCGTAAACGGATTAATTGTGAAACTGATGCTATGATAATAACGAACCGCAAGCAATGGCGGTTCGTTATTTTAATGGGAAAAAGCTTTACTGACCAGAGGAGAGATAGCCATGAATGAAGACCAGTGGCAACTAACAGCGCAAGCATTATCTACTATAACGGTGACAGCACAGCCCGATAATGAACCAGTCGTAATCACTGGCATTGCCGAAGGATTCCGCTGCATTGGCGTTGGGACAGACGCAGCCGTATTCCAGTCTGAGAACTTTCCGGAATATGCATTTAAAGTATACGCCGAAGGCAAAAAAGATAAACTCGAAGCTGAAGCGAAGGTGTACGAACAAATCGGGCAATCTGTTTATTTTTCGACTTGTTACGGAAGAGATGGACGTATGCTTGTGTTGAAATTCGAGCAAGGCCCAACTTTATTCGATTGCCTGCTGCAAGGCGTGTACGTGCCGGAACAGGCCATCGTGGATGTGGAAAAAGCGCGCGACTATATCCGCGAAATCGGCTTGAATCCGCGGGACATCCACTTAAAAAACATCATCTTGCAGGATGGGCGCGCGAAATTGCTCGACGTGTCCGAGTACATCAAGCCTGGCAACGATTTCCGCTGGGAGCATTTGAAAAAAGCGTATCACGAATATTATCCGATCATCGATGGCAAACCCGTTCCATTCTGGCTGCTCGACACCATTCGCAAATGGTACCACCACTGGAACCGCTATTCTGCTTCATTTGAAGAATTCATGCGCATCGTATCTAAGCAATTGAATTACCGGAAATAGCTCCAATAAAAAGAATAGATTATTTTACAAAATCCTGAATTTGATCACTGGAAAAATGACCAATTTATTCCGGTGGTTTTATAGGCGATTTCAATATTTGCTGATGGAAATGTAGACGGCGACTCCTGCGGGAGCAGTGACGGAGCAGCGCGACGGAGCGACATGAGGTGAAGACCCTGCAGGAGCGTTAGCGACGAAGCGGCTGAGGCCATGCCCGCGGAAAGCGTCCGTCGGAATGGACATCAGCCGGTTATTCTTTTTTTAGAATAAATAAGTGATAATATCAACTCGATTATATTCAAAATTTTATATATTTTTCAAGAAAATTATTATTTGTATATAATAAGGGGAGGAATGCACTAGAGCAATAGACTTAGGAGGATTCATAAATGATTAAACGAAATAAAGCTTGGGCGCTGGCAATCACGGCTAGTTTAGCTGCGGTGCTCTCAGCGTGCGGCGGGGAACAGGAAACTGCGACAGATACAGAAAGTGCTGCAGAACAAGACGGACTGGACAGTGTCCAGGAATTGCGCTTGACGACAGGGTCTGGGATTCCGACCATGGATTCCGTGTTGGCAGACGACGCGGTATCGTTCACCATGTTAAATAATGCCGGCGAAGGCCTTTACCGATTGAATCAGCAGAACACGGCTATTCCAGCGATGGCTTCGGCCGAGCCTGAAATCAGTGAAGACGGGCTGACCTATACCTTCACCCTGCGCGAGGCAAAATGGTCTGACGGCTCACCCGTGACGGCGCAAGATTTTGTGTTTGCGTGGCAGCGGGCAGCCGACCCGGAAACAGGCTCGACATACGGCCCGTATATGATGGCGGGAACGATTAAGAATGCTGCTGCGATTGCAGCAGGCGAACTGGATAAATCGGAACTCGGCATTACTGCACAAGATGACAAGACGCTCGTCGTGTCACTTGAACGCCCGATTCCTTATTTCTTGTCATTGATGGCATTCGGTACGTTTTATCCACAGAAAGAAGCATACGTCACGGAACTTGGAGATCAATACGCCATGGACTCGGACAAGCTATTGTCGAACGGGCCATTCGTATTGGCGAACTGGGACGCTGCTGCCATGTCGTGGGAGCTGGAGAAAAACCCCGAATATTGGGATGCAGAAACAGTGAAATTGGATAAAGTCGAATTCAATATCGTCCCGGATCCAGGGACAGGGGTTAATTTATACGAAACAGAGGAAGCAGACCGTGCCGGCTTGGCTGGTGAATTTGCGATGCAATACGCAGACGATGAGGAAGTCGTGCGCGTCTTGAAGCCATCGGTCTATTATTTGCAATTCAACCAGGAACGCGAAGGCGAATCAACACCGCTTGCGAATCCGAAATTGCGCAAAGCTTTGGCACTGTCATTCAATAAACAGGATTTGGCGGATATCGTTCTTGCCAACGGATCGATTCCGGCAGATTTCTTGGTCCCAACGGAATTCACATTTGATGCAGACAATGAAGATTTCCGCACAGTCAATGGGAATATGATGGAATTCAATGCCGAGGAAGCGAAAGCCTTATGGGCAGAAGGCTTGGAGGAAGAAGGGCTGACGGAAGTGAGCTTGGAGTACTTGAGCGGCGATACGGAACTTTCGAAAAAGATCGATGCCTATATGCAAGACCAGATGGAAGGCAATCTGGAGGGCTTGACACTTGAACTTAGCCAAGTGCCGTTCAATGTCCTGCTCGATAAAAACGATGCGCAAGATTACGATATCCAAAGCACAGGCTGGGGCCCGGATTTCCAGGACCCGATTACATTCCTTGATTTGTTTGCGACAGAATCGCCTCAAAACACGATGGCGTATTCCAATAAACAAGTGGATGAATTGCTGGAACAGGCGAACGGCGAATTAGCCTTGAAGCCGGAAGAGCGCTGGCAAGCGTTAGCGGAAGTAGAGAAAATCCTCGTCGAAGAAGATGCAGCCATTGCCAATATGTATCAGTTCGGCAGCATGGCACTGCAAAAACCGTATGTGCATGATGTCATCACGCATCCGTTCACGGGCGACTTTAGCTATAAATGGGCTTATATCTCAGGAAGAGAATAATAAAAAGGAGGATGGCAGCTGCCATCCTCCTTTTGTTTTAGGTATTCATTTTAAAATGCGCCGGAGCCGCCGCCACCGCCGCCGACTCCGCCTCCAGTTCCAGCCATTCCGCCGCCGCTTGCGCTGGCGCTCGAACTCGTCGTGGTGCTGGCCGAAACGAATACGGCTGTCATGAGGACCGGGTTCATGGCGAAGCCAGAAACATCGTTGGCCGGCTCAGCGGCTGTGAAGGCATTTGCTTTTCGCTCGGCTGTTTTCTGGTCGCTGCCGAGCAAGTACGCATAAGCGCGCTGCTTTTCGTCCATTGTCAGCCGTTCCCATTGTTCAGTCGGCAATTGTTCCATAGCGTTTTTCATACTGCGCCATTCATAGCGCATTTTATGCCCTTGGGGAGTAAGGGGCGAATAACTGAGTGCAAATCCAAAAGCGAGCATCGCGAGAACAGCGGATACGGCCATCCAAGGCAATAAACCGTATATGCCGGTAAAAATAGAAAGGCCCAGCAATACTGCGCTCATGATTCCAGCAGTCCATCGAAGACCAGGATGTTTCTCGTAGAAATTATGAGTCGTCACTTCGGCTTTTACTTCCTTGCTCCAGTCGGCAGTAGCTGCGTTGTACTCTTCGTGATTGCTTTCGTTTTTTGTATAAATCTCAACTTGTTCAAGCGTGAACTCCTGACCATCTCCGATCGTATCGAATAACAAACCGATCAGCACTTCTTCGTGTTTGTAGTCGGTGTTTCTGTCAATCAGTTCGAAATGATCTTCCGATAATTGCCGGATCTTGCCTTTTCTCATCAAATCTAAAATGGCCGCCGATATGCCGTTCGCTGCGACATAGGTCGGGTTCGTGAAATGGAGCAGTGCCGGAATGCTCATCGAATCTTCCGGTACGAAAAATTCATAAGGCTGGCTTTGGACCTCCCGTTTGCGACGAATCGCCTTCATCCAAGTAAATAGCACGATGCCGATGAGGCCAGCGCCGAATAATATGATGGCGGGGATACCAGCCGATTGCGCGATTTGCTGGTTGCGGTCGAACGCTGCTGCCTCGTTTTCGAGTTCTTCGCGATCATCTGCGAGCTCATCGCGCACCGTGCCGTCTTGCGCTGTGACACCAGGGAACAATTCGGATTCAAAAATTGCGCGGATATTCGCATTTTTTTCGGATGGTACATTGCCTAAATCGAAAACAGCTGTGCCATCTTCCGTAACGTTCGAGGTATCAAACGCCTCGCCATATCCGAGCGCTTCGGTTTCAGCTGCCGGAGCAGGCGGAATGACTGTAATTGTCATATCACCGTATTCGCTTTCGTTGCTTGCATCAAAGAACGGCCAGTAAAATTCGGCGCCGTCTTCAAACTTTTCGACAGCCCCGATGATCCGGTAGTTCAGCTCGACTTGGATCGTATCGCCGTCATTGCCTGAGCGGTAAATTTTGTACAGGCCGTTTTCGATTTCCACTTCCAGGTCCCGGCGGCTATCGCTCGCGGTAAACTCCTCGATCGACGTTCCTTCTTTCGGAATCAAGCTTCTTGTGATGCCATTAAACTCATCTTCGAATTCGTACGTGAATTGTTCCGTGACATCTGCCGTACCGTCTTCATTCAACTGAGCCTCGATTTGCACTTCCGTAATATCGAAATCAACTGCAAACGCCTGGACCGGGACGAGCAGCAGGAAAATGAACAAAACGAATACCAAAACTCTTTTGTTCTTCACGATTCATCACCTCTTGTATAGGAGTACGGTTGAGGAGAGAGAAGGTTTCATTTATGAACTGGCTTGAATAGTTGCCATGAGATTTTCGTAAGGGAGCTCTTCAAACTTTGGGGGCAGCGAGCTGTATGAAAGGAGCATATTATCCTTATTAATTAGAATAATTTGTAATATTTATTTGACAGCGCTTTCATTACTAAATATACTAGGTATAAGTTAATATCTTGTGAGGAGATTAGGAGACACATTAATTACTTTGGGGCGTGGACCAAAGATATTTAATGTGTCTTTTTTCATCGCAAATAACAGTGCATGAAGGGGGATGGATAATTGGGAATGGACTTTTTGACGGCGCCACGGCTATCACTACATAAAAAAGGAGATTAGTATGAAGAAGTTTAAAAAATCACTTGTATATTTAATTGTTGCTTTATTATTAGTGTTCATTGGCAGCGCAGTTGCTGCGCAATTCAATAGCTCCAGCGGTGAAGTGGATGTCTCAAGGATTTATTTTGAAACTGAACGGGGTGAATTGTCTGGGCTGCTCTACAAGCCGGACGGAGCGGACAGTGAAGCAAGACCGACATTGGTCGCAACCCACGGATATTTGAACTCGGGGGAAATGCAGGACGCCCAGGCTATTGAAATGTCCAAGCGCGGCTATGTAGTATTGGCTCTCGATCAATACGACCACGGTCACTCGACAGGCACAATGGAGAAGCCGGTCCCGTTTTTCTCGTTCTGGCCACAAGCGATGTATGATGCCGTTCAATATATGTATGATCAGGATTACGTGTTGAAAGATGCGGAAGGCAACGGCATCATTGCTGTTTCGGGCCATTCGATGGGCGGGTTTTCATCCACGCACGCCGTCATGCTCGACGAAGTTGATTTCCAGGATTCAGGCATCCGCAAAATCCACAGCTCTTTGACGATGGGATCGGATTATCAATGGCTGAAAACTTTGGGCTACACGGGTGAAGAAATCAATGCTTCCTACGGCCCGCGCATGTCCGGGAAAATTGCGGGCGTCTACGATGAATTTTTCTTTGATGCAGAAGCGTCGGCTGCCGGACAGCCCGTCGTGAAAAAAGATTATGTCAGCACAGCAGAAGGCTTGGGCTTCCTCGGCGGCTTGGAATCTGCGCAGGCTGGTGAGTTTTATGAAGTCGATGGTGCTCAGCGCATCATTTACCAGCCGAACGAAACACATCCGTGGAATCATTTCTCCCAGCAATCGACAGCACACGCCATCGATTTTTACGATGCTGCCTTTGCGGAATACGGAGATTTGGTGGCGATCGGCGACGACGGCCAAACGTGGATGTGGAAAGAATGGTTCTCGTTCGTAGCGTTGATTGGCTTTTTCTTATTGTTCATTCCGGTCATCAATTTGTTGACGAAATTGCCATTTTTCAACTGGGTCTACACCAAACGGCCGGCAGCCCTGTCAGCACCGAAAACACCAGGCGCCAAGCTTGCCGGCTATATTTTGCTGATCGTCGGTGCGCTTTATCCAGCCTTGTTCTTTACAGCACTTTATAGCGGAGATGCTACAGGAATGACTTTGCTTCGCCAGATCAGCATGATTACGATCGGATTGGCGGCATTGATTTTCATCTTCAGCTTTGTGAAAAATGGCGACAAATCTATCAAAACAGGATCGGGCCTTATCCTCGGGATCGGCATTGTGCAGTATATCTATTTGCGACAACAGGAACGCTTTTTTGCGACGACGGAATGGTTCGGCGCGGCGACGGTTAACCCGGTCGTCTTTTGGGCGATCAACGTGGCCATTGTAACTTTGATGATTTTGGTCGGCTACCATTTCGTGGCGAAAAAAGCGGAAGGCGCAAGCTTTGCGAGTTACGGCTTGAAGGCTAATGCCAAAACGATTGTTGCCGCTTTAGCTACGGCGATTGTGGCTGTAGTGATCGGTTATGGCCTGCTGTATTTGGTCGACGCACTGTTCAAAGTCGACTTCCGCCTATGGACCTTGGCAGTGAAAACTTTTGAAGATCAGCATGTTTGGGCGCTTCTGCGTTATGCCCCGTTGTTCTTCATCTATTATTTCATTGTCGGGCTGTCCGTGAATGTTAATACGGCAAGCAGTATATATGATGGCTGGAAAGGCTACGGAATTTCCATCCTTCACTTTATCGGCGGATTGGTTCTGTATCTTGCTTACCATTATGGGTTGCTGTTCCTGACAGGGACTGGCGGCTACCCTGCCGAATCCTTATCGTCGATCATTGTCATCGGACTTGTTCCGATTTTGCTGGTGGCGGCCATTTACAACCGCTATTTCTTCAGAAAAACCGGCAACGTCTATGTTGGGGCATTCTTGAATACCATCTTGATGACGCTCATTACGTTGGCGAACACGGTTCTTTATACGATTCTTTAAATAGCAGGGCAAGAGGTGAACTTCACCTCTTGTCTTTTTTCTATCTGCTGAATTCCAGTAGATTCAAATGACAGAAAATGATCGTGAGCTTTTGGTTAGGTTGGGGTTTTTATCAACAATGCAGGCGATTCCGGCTTTCGAATACAGGGAAATGGATACAGCCGGTCAGTGCTGTGGCTCAACATCGCCTGCTCTAGCGGGATGTCCGCTAAGAGAACGAAAAAAAAGCCTTGTTGCCCGCATATAGGCAACAAGGCTTTTTAGTTGGAGGCATCCAGTTTGATTTCCCTGGTCCGACCACGGTACCACAGGCGGAAAGTGCCGGTCAGAGCATCCGGCACATCTTCGAGATAGGAGGTGTGGATAGGCCGGGCGCGTGTGACCGTCTTGAGGGAAGACAGACCGAATGCGCGCTGGATGCGGTTTTGTGTGATTTCGACTTCGACAATCTTTTCACGCTTGGTGACGAATAAAGTGGAAGTGAAGCCGCCGTCTTTCAACTGGATCAATTCATCGTTCAGTAAATAGCGGGTATGCAAAAAGTCTAAAATGCGGGATGCGAATATGACTATCAGCAACAGGATGGAGGCGATCCACCAAGTATCAACGATGCCAAGGAAGTTCGGTTTGAAGTAAAACAGCGCGGCTGTGGCAAACAGCCATAACCAGCTCGGCTTGAGCATGCGTAACCATAGCGCACGGCGCGGCAGACGCTGCATGTCTTCTTGGATTTGATAGCCAGGCAGCAGTTCGGCAACGAGTGCATAGGCTTTTTGTTTCGGCAGAAAAGGATAAAGCGAGCTGATGTTCAAGTCTTCCGCGCCCATGGCCAGGCTGCCAGCGCTGATCAATTTCACTTCTGCAAGCCCAAGAACCCGCTTGGAGAAGGATTGCGTAATTTCCACGGCTTGCACGCGCTCTTTAGCGATCGAAAATGACGCTTCCGAGACAACACCTTTTTTGATGTAGACGCGCTCGCTATCCGAAGAAATTTCGTATTTGCCGTATTTGATAAATGTATGAATAATGCCAAACGTGAACGAAGCCGCAATGATCACTGCTACAGCACTAGCTATGATCCAAGGTGAACCTAGCAGGCTGGCACTGATGCCATCCAATCGCTCTTCAAGAGAGATAAATTCGGATACATTATAATAAAGTGAAGCAATCAGCGGAATAAGCAACAAAAAACTGAACGAGGTCATCGATGCTTTCAGCAAATCGCGCCGCGTTGGCTGAAAATGGATGACGCGCTGTTCCGGCTGTTTTCGCGGGGACGGCACGTATTCAGTTTCGGAGCCATCTTCGGCGACAGTCGCCGTGTCCGGTTCTGTGTCAAGCGATTCCTTGTGTTCCTGTACTGCGGATTCCAAGCGCGCCGCTTCTTTTTTCGTCGCGACTTCGAAGTTCACGGTGGCATCTTCCCCGGCGATGCCGGTTTCAAAACGGATTGAGGTCAGCCCGAGCACGCGGTGGAAAAAGGAAGTGTGGCGGTTGATGTTCTGGACTTTTGAAAATGGGATCGACTGGTCGATTTTGCTGAAAATGCCGCGCCTCAAATAAAAGCGTTGGTCGTCGAGTGCATAAGTGGACGTAAGCCATTTCAAAATGGCGGACACGATAGACCACACGAAAAACAGCAAAAACGCATAGCGGCCGTAGACGAGGAGCGGTCCATCATTGTCGGCTTGAAAGACAAATAAAATCAAGATGATGAAAATGGAGTTGCGAATCAATTTGCCGACTTTAAATAGAACGAGTGCTGGATGATGGCGGCGATGGTCGTTCATTGTTCCACTTCCTTGATTTTGGCGAACTGGGCGATGCGCTCGCGCAGTTCGGCAGCCGTGTCTTTCGGCAGTGCCGGGATGGCATGGCTCGAGCCCATCGTTTCAACGGACAGGGAAGCGAGTTGGTATTTGCGCATCAACGGCCCCTGGGTCAGTGAAACGGCTTGGATTTTGGTCATCGGCACCAATTGCTCAGTGCGGCTCCATATACCGAATTGCAAATGTAAGAACTCTTCGTCCAAATCGTAGCGCCAGCTTTTGAAGGTGAGCGGCGGGCTGAGAAACGACCACACCAAACCGATGACGAAAAAGACGGCTAGCGCTACTAGCACCCAGAAAATCCAGCTGTACCAATCAAAGCGAAAATCTAAATAAAAAAGCACTGCAAGGACGATAAACGCGATGATGTTGGAAATCAGTTCCTCCATGCGCCAGTATTTGACTGCATGAGGAGAGAGTGAATGCTGCGGAACGACAGTTTGACCATTCATATAAAGTGCACCACCATTTTCATAAGATAGTATTCTATACGTATAAATGGCACTGAAGTTTCACAGATGTAGTCAAGTTGACCTTTTAAGGAATAATATGGTAAAGTTACGGCCGATTGAATGGATAAAGAGGGTCTTAAAAAGCTTCATTTGAAAAAAGCTGATTTAAGGAGGGAAATCATGCTTGCAGAAATGTATAAAAAAAGGGAAAAGCTTGCTTATGTCTTTTTGGCGGTTACGGTGCTAGTAGCAGCCGGCTGGCTAATCTTTCAGAGGCCTGAGAGCAGCCGGGAGTTGTGGGAGTTGCTATTCTTTTTGCTGCCATTCGGATTGAGCATCTCGATTATTGTCATCAGCCGCTCGCATTACCTTAAAGTAAAAGACATTGAAATACCGCATTCCGACAAGCAGCTGCTGGAGCTGAAAGAGCTGGTCATCAAAAAAGATGCCACCTTTGTTCCGAGGCTTTTATTGTTTGAAAAAAGTGGTGGGTTTATCGGCAGTGTGGAGATGGCTAACATTAAATGGTGGATGTATCCGGTGTTGTTGAGGGACGCAACACTTTTGACATGGTTTCCGATGACCTATCAATTTCTCGATGATGAGGGCAAGATCCAATTGAGCTTCCGGAAAACAGGATGGGTGAAACAGTCCAAGCTCGAGATTTTCAGTGCGGAAAACAATATGCTCGGCACATACATACAAGAAGAATTAAAGGCATTCGTCAATATCAAAGGCAAACTATACAATGAAAGACAAGAGCTCATCCTGCCAATTCAGGCATCAGGTTTTACGGGCAGTTTCAGCTGGAATGACCAGCAGGAGCGGCGCTGGGCTTATTTCTATAACGGGATGTTCCCACACGAGTACACACATCTTTTCAGGGACATGCAAAATGATATTGTGGAATTATCCGAGAATATTGGCAAAGATGACAAAAACCGCTTGCTTGCGGTAATTGGCTATTTGTTTTTTACACGCATCAAATCGTGAATGAAGCAAAGCAATATGGATGAAATTTCCGTAATTTAAAAAGCTATCCGTGAACCCTTAGGGGTTCATGGATAGCTTTTCTCTATACAAGTTCAACCTTAATGCTGCCATTATCCGACTGCAAATCCACTGCATTCTCGCCGCTGCCGAACACGCTGTGGCGGTTTTTCACACCGAATACGGAAACCGTTCCCCAATCGACATTCGCACGGATCGTTGCGTTTGTTGGCTTCACTCGTGTTTCCACAGAAATTGCGCCGTTATCAGCTTCGAGGCTGATCGTCCGGTCGAGGTCCACGGTGGACAAATGGATGAGCCCGTTGTCGGTTTTCGCACGCACATTGCCTTCGATATCTCTCAAGTCGATGGCGCCATTGTCCGTAGAAGCATCAAGTTCATCTGCCTGGATGTTGCGAAGCTGAAGCTGTCCGTTGTCAGTGCCGACTTTCAGTTTCTTCGCCTGTACCCGTGCCAATTCGATATCGCCATTGTCCGATTTGACGCTTGCTTGATCCGCATTCATTTGCGTGAGTTCGATGCGGCCGTTATCCGTTTCGATGGATAAGTATCGGCTGTCGAGATTCTCGCCAGTGATCATGCCATGGTCGGAATCGATTAAGATCTTGTCATACAGTTTCTTCGGCAAGCGGACGTCGAGCTTTGGTGATTTCATGCTGCCGGTAAAGCTGAAGATGCCCCATTTTCTCGGCTCTTCTTTCAAGGTGATGACAAGCGTCCGGTTGAGGATATCGACAGACAACTGCTGGCGGTAGCTTTTATCGGTGATGTCGGCATACATCTTGCCATCTTCCGAAGGGCCGATGGTAAGCATGCCGTTATCAATCTGAATGTCGACTTGATCGAATTTATCTTCCGTCAGTTCATTCGCCGCCGTGCTGATGTCGTTTTGGTTGAAATCAAACGACTCGATCAATTCATCGGCGATTTCCTGCGGCGAGCCGAGTTCATCGGCAATTTCGTTGTCCGTCTTGCCATCCGCCTGGCCGTTCGCAAAATACTCTTTAATGTCTTGGAGAATATCGTTTTGTTCTTCTTTCGGCAATTGTTTCAACGCTGTTTCAAGTTCTTGCAAAAATTGGTTTTCAGTCATTTTGCACACCCTCTTCAATTAGTTGGTTGACCCCATCCGTGAAACTTTTCCATTCTTCGAGCTGTTCCTGCAAATACGTCCGGCCGAGTTCAGTGAGCGAGTAATATTTTCGCGGCGGGCCTTCGCTTGATTCCTGCAAGTAGGTGGTGAAATAGCCTTCCTTGGTGAGCCGCCGCAGCAGGGGATAGACGGCGCCTTCCGAGATGGCGATGCGGCTCGAGATTTTCTGGACGAGTTCATAGCCGTAGCGGTCTTGTTTATCCAACAGCACCAGCACACATAAATTCAATACGCCTTTTTTAAACTGGATGTTCAATGGGATTCCCTCCTTTCTTAGCTAGTGTTTTATAAACAGTAGTGATTAATGAATAATATATCATCCAGTATTGTTTAATGCAAGGTACTGAATTAAATAAAACTAGAAATTTTGAAGAAATAATAATAGTTACTTAAAGAAATGTATTATTTTTTAATAGAAAAAAGCAGTTGCATCAAACTTTGATGGACTGCTTTCTTTCCTGCTCGATATAATATTTTAAGTTTTAAAAGGGAACGAAAGATCAACTCCTAAGTAAAAAATTATGGGTTCACATAGTATTGATCAGTTTTAACTTGTTGAAGTTCCCAATCTTTGTTTGAAATATAAAGCGTATTGTTTTTTTCGGCCACCACTATGCCATCGATTGTTTCGATTGTTCCACTTGGTGTTAAAATTTGAATCTTAGAAAATTGTAATTCACTATTAGGGGTAAATTCTCTAATTATCTTTGCTGTCGAGGCAGCAACACGCGGAATTAAAACAAAAATAGCTAAAATAAAAATGAGAAGAAAAACAGTTGCTTTTTTGTGAGTATTGGGATTCAAGAATTGATTAATTATGTCTAATACGGTCTTGCCTAAAGAGTTATTTGCTTTTTGAAGAACAGGAATTTCAGTTGTTTTATTAAAGCTTATAAATTTTTTTGAAATCCATGAAATAAAAATACTTATCAGTACCGATATCAATACTAGGGAAATAAGTTTAAAGCTCAAATGAAAATTTTCAAAAAATGTTAATTGCAGTTGAGGAACTGTCAATAAGAAAAGTAAAAACGTATAAGGAAAGATAAATAGAATATTAGTGAATCTATTCAAAGGGATGTATGTGAGAGCGTAAAATATCTTGTGTAAATGAATAAATAGAAAAAGGAAGACCTTTTCTTGTAGAATTAAGTCACCACAACCAATTCACAGAAAAGAGGCCTTCCCTATGACTCAGTTTACAACAGATATTATGCAAGCTCTAGTAAAAAAAGAAGACATCTCCGAAGTTTTTCGCAAACATTTGGAGACGGCGGTGAATACACTTCTTCAAACGGAACTAACAGCGTTCCTGGATTACGAAAAATACGACCGCATCGGGTTTAATTCCGGCAACTCACGCAATGGTGTCTACACGCGGACACTCCATACGGAGTATGGGGATTTAGAGCTTTCGATGCCACGGGACCGGAACGGCGAATTCAACCAACAGACGGTCGCTCCGTACAAGCGCTCAAACGATACGCTGGAAGCCTTCGTTATTCATATGTTCCAAAAAGGCGTGACCATGTCCGAGATTTCGGACCTGATCGAGAAAATGTACGGCCATCATTACACGCCACAAACCATTTCCAATATGACGAAAGTCATGAGCGAACAGGTCGAGGCGTTTAAATCTCGTCCGTTAGAACAGCGTTATGCGTGTGTCTATCTAGATGCAACTTACATTGCCCTCAAGCGCGACACGGTCTCGAAGGAAGCCGTCTATATTACGATTGGCATCCGAGAGGACGGCTCAAAAGAAGTCTTGGCCTATACAGTGGCACCTACGGAATCCGCATTTGTTTGGGAAGAAGTCCTGTTGGACTTGAAAGAGCGCGGTGTCGAAGAGGTGCTTTTGTTTATCTCCGACGGCTTAAAAGGCATCACTGATCGCATCTTCGCGGTCTTTCCCGATGCTCAATATCAGGCGTGCTGCGTCCACTTGTCGCGTGGGATCCGCCACAAAGTTCGCGTTACCGATCGCAAGGAGATTCTGGATGATTTCAAATCGGTCTACCGGGCAGAGAACCAAGAACTGGGTGAAAAAGCGTTGAAAGCCTTTGTCGACAAATGGAAAACGGCCTATCCCAAAGTGGCGAAATCGTTGGAAGCGAATCCCTATATTTTCACTTTCTACAGCTTCCCAAAATCCATTTGGCGAAGCATCTATTCAACGAACCTGATCGAATCGTTCAACAAGAACGTAAAGAAATACAGCAAGCGCAAGGAGCAATTTCCGAACGAAGATTCCTTGGATCGCTTCCTGGTTTCCCAGTTCGAAATCTATAACCAGAACTTCTCCACCCGTTGCCATATCGGATTCGATCAAGCTCGTGCAGAGCTGACTGAGATGTTCAAGCAAACCTAATCGATATACATACAAGAAAAGGATTTACTTATTTACACATAATTATTGACGGTCTCATGTATGTAAATATAACTGAGAAAATTGTGATGCTTAAGATAAGAAGACTTTCAGAGATGTTTTGATTTAGATTGTTAAGAAACAATAGAACAAGAATATAGAAAGTAAAACCAAATAAGGCACCTGAAGATAATTTATAAATATTGTTTACTCCTCTAATAAAAAGCAAAATCAATATTGATATAAAAAGGGGGAAGATCCAGATAACACTAAATTTTAATATATTTATAATTGTAAAATCGTTTGTGAAAAAGCCAGTCAAAATAATATGAAAAACTATAGATAAGATTAACAACCCTATAATTACCAATGTATCTTTACTGATTATCAGGTGTAAAGAATAGGTAATTAAGGTTGTGGACAACCCGATAATAAGATAAGTAAATAGAATAGTATTCAAATCAAAAGGGACGAAAATCCGAATAAGTTCGAAGTTTGAAAAAGAATTTTGTGCATCTCCTCCGAAGTAATACCCGTACAAAAAACTATATGTCATCAAAAATGAAAGAGAAGAAAATAAACTGAAGATCAAAGCTAGTAAACTAACTTTGCGCACTATATCTAGAATGTTTTCTAAGGATTTTATTTTATATGCAGAATGGTTAATTCGTATCACTCCTTGACTGTATTTGCAATTTTAATATATAGCTAAATAGTGACTGTTCATTATCACACCTATTTCCAGGTTAAATCTATTTTACACGTTTATATACAAACACCATTTCTTTTTTAAAAGAAATGGTGTTTTTTGTACTTAAAGAATCCCTTCCGCAATAATCTTATCCAGCTTGCGGATATCAACTTTCTTATTCAGATTCAGCTTAAAATTTCCGGCTCTTGTCCAAAGCTGAATTTCCGCGTTGGCATCAAAAGTACCGGCGTTTTCGGTCGAGTACATATTGATTGATGCGAAGGGAATGGTGTAGACTTCGACTTTTTTGCCCGTTAAGCCTTGCTTGTCGGAAATGATGATGCGCTTGTTTGTTTATGGCATTCTAAAAATGTAGTCTTTGGCAGTTAATTTATGTAGCCTCTCTTGAGGCTATTTGAACAAAAAAAGTCACTTGTCAACAGCATCCCATACATTTAAACTCTCTGTGATTGGGCTAACAATTACAGGGAGGTATAAGGAGTGTTAACAGTGACTGACGTAAATTATATCAGACAAGAAGTAAATCTGAAAAGGCGTACATATTCGGAAGTGGCGAATCAGATGGGACTAGATTTCCGAACGATTAAGAAATATGCGGATAAAGAAGACTGGAACGAACCAAAGCAAATACAGCGTCGCAAAGCTAGAGTGATGGGGGCTGCGAAACCAATTATCGATCAGTGGCTGTTGGACGATTCAAAGAAAAAGAAGAAATTCCAACGCACTGCCAAGCGAATGTTTGATCAACTGGTCAAGGAACATAATTTTCAAGGATCGTACCGTGCGGTACGTGATTATGTAAGCCGGCGTAAAAAAGAACTAGGGGAAGCTGCCGAGTCGGCGTTGCCGTTGGAAGCTAAGCCAGGAACAGCACAAGTGGACTTTGGGGAAGCGCCCTTCATACATAATGGCGAGGTCATCGATCTTCCCTATCTCGTTCTTTCATTTCCCTATAGCAATAGCTTTTATTTTCAAGTGTTTCGATCCCAGAATCGAGAGTGTTTCCTGGAAGGGTTGAAAAGAATCTTCCATTACATAGGCGGTGTCCCGAAGGCCATCCGTTTTGATAATTTGACACCAGCGGTAAAGAAAATCTTGCCTCATGGTGAAAGAGTCTTAACGGATGAATTTCAGCGCTTTGTCTTCCATTATGGATTCACCCCAGAATTCTGTAATCCAGCGAGTGGCAATGAAAAGGGACATGTAGAAGCTATGGTCAAGTACGTGCGGAACAATTTCTTATTGCCTGAATTGCCATTTAGCGATTTGGAAAGCCTGAATCGTACGTTTTGGCAATTAGCCGAAGAAGATCGCGACCGAAAGCATTACGTGAAGGAAGAACAGCTTTCGGCACTTTATCTGAAAGACCAAGAAGCGCTGTTCCAACTGCCGGAAAAAGTCTTTGAATGTGTGCGGTATGAGTCAGGAAAGCCCGATAAGTACGGCTACCTAAAAGTGGATAATCGCCTTTATTCCACTTCCCCACGCTTTGCGAAAGGCAAGGTATTGGCCAAGATTTCCTACAACCGCATCGACATCATGACGCCGGAGAAAGAATTAATCATTAGCCATGTACGCATTTACGGAGACCAGAAAAAATCAATGGAATGGCAGCCTTACTTAAACTTAATGGCCAAACGGCCAATGGCAATCAAGTATACCGACTTCTATGAACAGCTCCCACAAAATTGGCAACAACACTTGGAAGCTTGTACAGTCCCTGAAAAACAGCAAGCCTTGCGGCTTCTATCGGTGTTGTTAAAAGAGCATGATTTCTCCATTGCGACAGAAGCACTCTCCCTCGCATCTGAATATGCCCATCCTTCGGTCGACTCAATTAAGCAGGTCTTTTATCAACTGATCAATGGACGAGGCGTCCGGAAAGAAATTGAGATTCGTAAAGGTTCAGTTCCTGTCATGCCTGCAATTATAAGAGGCGCGAGTAATTACGATCAGCTCTTTGATAAAGGAGGTGCTTCTTAATGGAACAACTGATTGAGGAATATGCGAAGAGATTAAAGTTGAGCTGGATTCGCCAGCACTACCACGAGGTAGAAGCTTCTTCGAATGAAGAGTTTTTACTCAAGCTGATGGAACAAGAAGTTCAGCAGCGGGAGGAACGAAAAACGAATCTCTTACTCAGTCAATCACAGCTTCCAGAAGTACCATCGGTACCTTTCATATGGGATGAAATTGATTATACCCAGGGACTAACGAGAAATTATTTTTTAGAGGGAGAATTCCTATCGAAGAAAGAAAACCTGATATTTTACGGAGGCGTGGGCACTGGGAAGACCTTTCTTTCTACACTGATTGGACTGAATGCCATTCAGTCATCCGCTAAAAATATCAAGTTCTTTACGGTAGCAAACTTGGTCAATCGGCTTCTAGATGCCCACGAGAAAGGGACAATTGGTCGATTCCATAAGCAGCTTGAAAAACTGGATTTACTGATCTTAGACGAACTGGGCTTCATCCCTTTGCATAAACAAGGAGCCGAACTTCTCTTCCAAGTTATCAGTCTGTGCTATGAAAGAAATAGCCTAATTATCACTACAAACCTACGGTTTGGGGAGTGGAACCATGTTTTCGGTGACCCCATTCTTACCGAAGCAGTCATTGACCGATTGATTCACCATTCCCATTTGGTCGTATTTAAAGGACCGAGTCATCGGATGAAAGAGTCTTTACTGCAAAATTGAACAAGTAGAAAAAGGTGCATTGGCAAGCGACATTTTTAACTGCCATTCACTGCATTTTTTACTTGCCAAAAACACGCTTGTTCGTCACGACAGCGGTATCGCGCACGGTTTTATAGGCGACTTTCGCTTGTTCACCGTCCACCAGCAAGTCCTTGACCGAGTCCGGTACATCAATTTCCTGCAGGAAGGTCCAGCCCATCATTGCATTCAATTCTGCCATTTGAATTCCCCCTAATTATTGTTGATATCAGTATGGCATATGTCGGAAAAGGGAGCTATAAAAATGAACAAGCCTTTCGATTACAACTCAGACAATCAAATCTTTGTACGCAATCGCATCTGTCAGCAATTCCCGCAGCAAATGGGCAAAAACGGCTGCGACCGCAGAACCGAATGTGCCAAAGACTGTATGGCTTGCCAGCTAGGGGTGAATTATCTCAGCATTAAAGAATGGATCAACTCTTTAAGGGGTATAAAATGATAATAGACTCCATAAGTATCGGAGGGATGAATGTGGATTTTTTACCAGATGATTATCTCATCATTACTTTACGGCTTATATTGGCTGCCCTATTAAGTGGACTTATCGGGATGGAAAGAGAAATGAAAAAACAGCCTGCCGGACTTCGCACACATCTTTTGGTTGGCATTGGGGCTTGTTTGATGATGCTGCTTTCCATCACCGGTTTTGAGTATTTCCTGAAAAATAGCACGGGACCTATCCAATTCGATCCTAGCCGTATTCCATCCTATGTCATCAGTGGCATCGGTTTTCTTGGAGCGGGCACTATTATCGTCCATGGAAAATCGGTAAAAGGTTTGGCAACAGCCGCTTCGATTTGGGTTGCTGCAGGACTTGGGTTGGTGGTAGGCATTGGGATGTATTACGTAGCCGTGTTAGCGACTTTTATTGTACTGATGGTCCTGTTTGTTCTTGGAAAACTAGAAAAAAAGTACATCCCCAGCTCTAAGCAAAGACAAATAACGGTAATAGCCGAAGATGAACAAGAAATTTTTTCAAAGATTAGCCATGCTTTTGAATACCACCAATTGATCATCATTGATTTTCGTATTGAAGATGGAGCGCTATATGGCAGTAAAAATATTTCAAAATATATTTTTTCGATAGAAGGTGGAGAGACTGGCCGAGAAATGGAGTTGGTGAAGGACTTACAGAAATCAGCGGCTGTCATAAAAGTGATTACTTAATTTAGTTCTGGAGGTGAGTATGCAATGCCGCCATCAACACGGAAAGAAATGATGAGCCGCTTGGATTTCTTTATCGGGACTTGGGCAATCGAAGTATTTCATCCCGAGCTTCAACCAACGCCGATTACGGGGCAGACAAGCTTCAACTGGCTGGATGAGCGTTACGTCATTCAGCGCACGCAGATCAACAAGCCTGAATTTCCGAGCAGCATGATCGTCTACGATTGGGACGATACGAAGGAACAATATGTGCAGCATTATTTTGATTCGCGCGGCGTGACGCGGTTATACGAGATGAGTTTTCAAGAAGGTGTCTGGAAGTTATGGCGGACCGAGCCCGATTTCTCACCGCTCGATTTCCATCAACGGTTCAGCGGAAAAGTGAATGCAGCAGGAAGTCTTATTGAAAGCTCCTGGGAACAATCAGCAGACGGTGTTCATTGGGAGCATGATTTCAGCTTGATTTATAAAAAATAGTAAAGAGTGAAAGCCTTCTGGATTGCTTGGAGGGCTTTTTGACTGTGTAAATGAAAAATTTGGAAGTAATCAACGAGAAACAGGACTTTTGATGTCTTTATGAGGATTATGACAAAAATATCGAAAATGATATTGAATTATTTGTTAATTCAGACTATTATTTGTTGTAGCAAGAAAATAAAGGAAATGGAAGGAGAATAATATGAAAAAAGGAATTGCTGGAATTTTTATGGGGTCACTTTTAGTGATGGGGGCTTCTCTAAACGTAGCCGCCGATGAACACGACGACAAGAACTGTGATGATTTTTCAAGCCATGAAGAAGTCATGGAATTTTGGTACGCGAACGGGTATAGTGCAGAAAACGACCCGCACGATCTCGACCGTGATAATGATGGACTCGCATGTGAAGTCAGCCAATCAGAATACGATGATTATGTAGCGAGCCAAGAAGCTGCCGGATCTGATGACGAAGCTTCTGGTGATCAGGAAGAAGCTGTAGAAGAGGAAGAGGAAGGCGCAGCTTTGCCGGATACCGCTTCTAATGGCCCTCTTATGATGCTGTTCGGCGCTGGAATTGCCGGGGCAGGTTCATTGCTCTTATTCCGTAGAAAGAACCAAACAGCCGATCAGCAATAGGCTGTCTGATAAGCACTCATATTAAAGAGCAGCGGAATTGAATATCCGCCGCTTTATCCAAATCTAAAAAGGACTGTCCTTGAAAGTCATGACCATGACCTTTTGGGGCAGCCTCTTTATTGCGAGGTGAAGCTAAATGAGGCGTTGGTTGGGCTTGGTGCTCCTTTTTATTGGCGCAAGTATTGTCATAGTGAATTTCTTGGAATGGAATACCGGCCATACAGCTGCGCAGGATTTCACTGAAAAAGAAGCGGATGAAGTGGCGGAAGTGGCCCAGACACTGGAAAAAGAAATGATCTATACGCCACCTTCCATCGAAGAGCCGACTCCAGTTTTCACAAGCGATATTCAAGAAGAGGCAGGAGCGAATATCGCTACACTGCTCATCCCCAAGATTGAACAAAAATATTCCATCTACTGGGGGACGGATCCTTCAACCTTGACTCAAGGCGTCGGCATGTTCATCAGTGATTTGACGACGGTGCCAGGCGGTTACGGCCATACCGTTCTAAGCGGCCATCGGGACACAGTCTTTACTAGATTAGGTGAACTTGAAAAGGCCGATCTGCTTCATGTGCAATACGGCGATGAAATATTTATTTATGAAGTCACGGATACGTGGATCACGCACGAAGAGGATCGAACAGTCATTGTAGAAAAAGAGGAATCTACACTGACTTTGACGACTTGTTATCCTTTCGACTTTATCGGCTATGCTCCGGATCGGTATATCGTTCAAGCAGAACTGGTCGCTGAGCAAAAATTGAAGTAGTAAGCATATAGTTTGGTAGCTGAAAGCGCATATAAAAATTTAGAAAAGGCCCAAAGTGAACATTGGGCCTTTTTTAAATTTCAACAGTTAATGTTTCGAAAGGATCTTATGAATGACTAGCGAATATGCCAATAAAGCGTTGTTTAAAAAGGAGGGATCGCAATGAAAATCCTGATTCTCGGAGGCACCCGGTTTTTGGGGCGCTTTCTTACGGAGTCGGCGCTAGAGCGTGGACACGAAGTCACGCTGTTCAACCGTGGAAAAGAAAATCCGGAACTTTTCCCGGATGTGGAGAAATTGGTCGGCGACCGGGGAGGCGATTTGTCTGCGCTCGAAGAAGGCGAGTGGGAGGCGGTCATCGATACATGCGGCTTCGTGCCGCGCGTAGTCCGTGAATCTGCCAAGCTTCTTGCAGAACGTACGGGGCATTACACCTTCATCTCCAGTGCTTCCGTTTACGATGAATTGGAACGTGCTGGTATCGACGAGGAGCATCCCGTCGGCCAGATGTCTCTGTCCGATGCGGAAGAGATGACGAAAGGGATGACCAATCCGCCCGCCAATGAATACTACGGTGAACTAAAATTCTTATGCGAACAGGAAGTAAAGCAGCAATTTCCCGGGCGCAGCCTTATCGTCCGCCCGGGGCTGATTGTCGGGCCATATGATTTCACAGGCCGCTTCAGCTATTGGGTTAATCGCGTGGCGAAGGGCGGCACAGTGCTAGCGCCCGGCCGTAAAGACAAACGCATCCAATTGATCGATGTCCGGGATTTGGCGGAATGGATCATCCGCATGGTCGAACAACAGAACAGCGGCATTTTCAATGCGGCCGGGCCCGAATCGGTCTTGACGATGGAAGCATTTCTCGGTGAATGCAAAAGAGCGTTGAAGAGCGATGCGGAATTCGTGTGGGTGGATGAAGCGTTCCTCCTTGAAAACGAGGTCGGCTATTGGCTGGAACTGCCTTTATGGATACCGGATAGCGAACAGATGGAAGGCTTCCTGTCGCTTGATATCGATAAAGCGCTTAAGACAGGGCTCGCGTTTCGCCCGCTTTCGGAAACGATCCGTGATACGTGTGAATGGGAGCTCGAGCACCAAGCTCTGGAGCGAAAAGCGGGGCTTGCCCATGAGAAGGAGCAAGAAGTGCTTGAAAAGTGGAGAACCAGAAAAATAGATAGCTAAGCTTCATTTTTTCTGCTGGGCCTGCCGTCGCAATGCACCCTTTTTCAGGGATTTCTTCCAAAGTTTAGAGACAATTCATTGCGGGAAACTAAGAGACTGTACTTAATTAATCGCAGGTTACTAGTTGAATGGAGGAGAAAGAAGATGGCACAACAGCATACACATGAAGAAGCAGTGGAAACGGTCAAAGATCTTATCAAGGATATTAAGGTCGCGATGATGACGACAGTCGTGGACGGCAAGCCCGTGTCGCGGCCGATGCAAACGCAGGAAACCGAGTTCGATGGCGATTTATGGTTCGTTACCTTGAAAGACACGGATAAATACGATGAGATTGCATCTAACCCAACAGTCAATTTGGCGTATGCCGGAAAATCTTACGTCTCCGTCAGCGGCACGGCTGAATTTATGGAAGACCTGGAGCGCAAGAAGAAATATTGGAACCCGATCTTCGATAAAATGCTGGAGACCAGCTACGATGACCCGAACGTCGTGCTGATCAAAGTGACGCCGGAAACTGCAGAATATTGGGAGTCGGGCAATACGCTGAAAACCGTGAAGAAGTTTGCGCAGAAACTGACGAGCAAAGATTCCGTAGATGATAATGACGGTGAACTGAACGATACCGTCGACTTCCATAAACCCCAGCAATAAAAGGAAAGAACGAATAAACAGCATCCGTTTTCAAATGGGATGCTGTTTTTTATTGATGAAAAATTATGATAAACTTAAACTGGAAATGGATGATAGTGGAAGAACAGTTGAATTCCACAAGGAGGGCTTAAATGAAGAAAAGCTTTGAATTCACACATGAAGGCCGACATATCGTCATTGAAAATCGATGGTTTGAAGGCGAAAAGTTATTCGTGGACGGCCAATTGCAGGATGAAAATCTGGGGCTCAGTTTTGGCGGGGAGTTGAACGGCAAGCTGAAAACCTCCGAAGGCATAAAAGACTTGAAAGCCACTGTCGGCGGTTTTTTTACGATCGAGTGCAAAGTGTTCGTCGATCATCGATTGGCATACTCCAGCAAGGCATAGGCAATTCAATGGCTTAATTTGAGATTAGAAAAATTGCAGCGAAAGGGGTGATATCAGATGGCAATCCGTAATCAATTGTCAGCGTCAGGAACGACTCACGCAAAGCCTGTATGGAATGGCGATCCTTTGTGTGGGGCAAGCAAGAATTGAATCGCCCATCACGCGTCATTTCAGCACACGGCTTCCTTATTAAATAAAAGAATCTACTTTATAAGGAGTGTCTTACAATGACGCAAACAGAACAGAACCGTGCTGAGAACAACATCGCCGGTAGACGGGTGGAAGCATTCATCCGCAATGACCAGTTTAACTTTATCAAAAACCAGGCAAAAATCCTGGTCCATGGCAAGGCGACGAGCAACGACCGGGAAGTAGTGAATGTACTGCGGCATTTGGCACAGGAAAAGGTTTCCGCCTTGTTTCCATCAGTTACTGAAGAACAAGCATCGCTGCTTGGGCAATTGACCGATATAGCAGATCAAGCGCATGCAGATGCTTATTTGGAACAGTTGGAACAATATCTTCTGCCGTTCAAACAAGTGTCGCCTGCAGGATTGAAGAAGCTTTTTCCGAAAGCGAAAAAGCTGAAAGGGCCGAAGCTTGAGTCACTGGATTTTAAGCGCACATCTTATTTGGGATGGATTGAAAGTTCAAATTTGATGTACTTGGTAACGGAGCAAGACGGGCAGCTGCAGGGAATCCATGGCAGCTTCACACGCAGTTCGAAACAAGGCATCTGCTCGATCTGCAACCGCCATAGTGAGGTCGGCATGTTCATCGCGAAGACGAAAGGATCCACTCAGGATCATTTCATCAAGCGCGGCAATTATATTTGCCAGGACAGCGAAGTCTGCAATGAAAATATCGATACCTTGGATCGTCTGAATGAATTCGTCTGGCGTTTGAAAAAATAAAGAACCAGAAAGCTCTCCGGCATGTGCTGGAGAGCTTTTTTGCATGAAAATTTTTTTAGCTTCAACGGGTTGAGCAGTGTTAAAAAGAAGGCTTAGGGGTATTTTATTTATGGCTAGAAACTTTGTCACTGCTGCCGGCGCACCTTGTCTGGGAAATGCCAAAACCAATTGTGTTTTTGGAGAGGGTGGGTTCGATGGAGCCGGAAAAGAACAAAACGGCGTTCAGCCTTGCCGCTTCGTGGTTCGTGAGGTGGGTGCTGAATAATAAAGCGGTATCCGTACTGGTCATTCTGTTATTGATCCAAGTGAACATCCTGCTGCTGCCGAGGATCAGCTTCATTTTCGCACCGCTATTTGCATTGATCAGCGTCATGGGGCTGCCGCTGATCATGGCCGGGGTATTGTATTATTTGCTGAGCCCGCTGATTGATTGGATGGAAACGAAAAAAATCAACAGGCTCGGCGGCATTACGATTGTCTTCGTAGTGATTCTCGGCTTGCTCGCATGGGGCGTTACGGCTTTGATCCCGGTAATCCGCGAACAATCACTGAGCTTGCTGGAAAACTGGCAGGATTATTTAGCCAGCTTTATCGCCAAGATCGATACATTTTTTGAAAGTGAGTTTTTGGCAGGACTGCAGGAACAATTAACCGGGGAAGAAGGCGGCATCACGGCCACGATTACTGATCAAGTCGGTGGGTTTTTCGGTTCAACAGTGAGCGGCATCGGCAATGTATTCGGCATCGTAACGACGACCGTCTTGGCCTTGATCACGACGCCTTTTATCTTGTTCTATTTATTAAAGGACGGCCATCACCTGCCGTATCATATTATGAAATTTGTGCCTTCGCATATGCGGGAACAGACCTACCGCTTGCTGCGCGAAATGAATATGCAGATCAGCCAGTATATCCGTGGCCAGCTGCTCGTCGCATTTTTTGTCGGGCTGATGTTCTGGATTGGCTTGAGCATCATCGGCCTGGAGTACGCGCTGACGCTTGGGATTTTGGCAGGTGCCTTGAATTTAATTCCATTTCTCGGGACCTTTATCGCGGTCATTCCGATCTTCATCATCGCCATTGTCCTGCATCCACCGCTTATGCTTTTGAAAGTGCTGATTGTGTTCATTATCGAACAGACATTGGAAGGGCGCGTTGTGCAGCCGCTTGTCCTCGGAAGCAGCTTGAATATCCATCCGGTGACGATCATCGCCGTGCTGCTGACAGCTGGGAGCTTATTCGGTTTGCCCGGCGTCATCATCGGGATACCGGCCTATGCAGTTCTCAAAGTAGTTCTCGTGCATTTATTCAAATGGTACCAATCCTATACGGGCATGTATGCCGATGATTACAATCCAGCCCCAAAGCCCTTGGTTTCCGAAAAGAAAAAGAAGAAGCTGCTGAAACGGAAGAAGAAAATGACTTAGTTTTCAACGAGCGATGGAGCGGTCGCGCAGGCAAAAAAAATCCCGGCCATGAGAATTTGGCCGGGAGTGTTCTTCAATTAGCGAGTTTCGCTTTTGATGACTGGGCAAGACGGGTCGCTTGTCCATTCGTTCATGGAGCCGTCGTATACGGCAACATTCGGCTGTCCGAGTTTATTCAGCAATAAAGCGTTCCAGGTTGCTGCGATGCCGCCCCCGCAATACGTGATGACTTTTTTGCCGGGATCGAGCGCACCGGTCTGTTCAAAGGCAGCACGCAGTTTTTCATCATTGTACAAGGCTTTTGTCTGTTCGTCTGCAAGGTCTGCGAAAAAGACGTTTTGGCTGCTTGGGATGTGGCTGCCTTCATATTCTTCCGGCGACAAGCTGTCGATAAGAATGGTTTGTTCGTCATCGATGGCTTTTCGGACGTCTTCTTTCGTGGCGAGCATATCGCTGCGCCGCTGCCCTGAGAAGCTGGCTTTTGGATAGGGCGCTGCGTCTGTTGATAGGTCGCGGCCTTCCGCCTGCCATTTTTGCAAACCGCCTTCTAAAATGGCGATTTGATCAAATCCTTCATAGCGCAGCTGCCACGCGAGGCGCGAAGCCCAGTACGAAGCGGCAACCGATTCGCCGACGAGTGCGTTTTGGTCATAGACGACGGTGCGTGTGCCGTCGCCGATGCCAAGCTCGGTCATTTTTTCGATAAATGCATCACGCGGCGGAACGGTGAACGGCAGATCCGATTCGCTGTCCGTCAACTCCCCGAGTAAATCAGCATACACCGCTCCCGGGATATGGCCTTGTGCAAAGGACTCTTTGCCGGATTCGACATCCGGCGGCCCACCAGCTTCCGGAAACTTCATGAATACCGTCGCATCCACAATCCGTAAATCTGGATCATTCAAATGTTCTGCTAGCCAATCGGTTGTCACGATCAATGGAATATCATTCATCTAAGAAATCCTCCTTCGCGTAATTGTCTTTACTGTACGCTTTTAGCGAGAACCTCGTCAAAAAATAAGTTTCTAAAACCGATTCGCATTCGTGCTATGTCAATGTAATGGCCCATTATTTTCCGGAAGGGAGAGAAGCCCATGATTTATGCAGCGCTGCTTCGCGGAATCAATGTCGGCGGTAATAATAAAATCAATATGAAAGAACTGAAAGAAGCGTTCGAACAAGCAGGCATGTCGTCGGTCAAAACGTATATCAACTCAGGGAATATCATCTTCAAAGACGCCCGGAATAAAGAGCAAGTGACGCTTGTGTCGGAACAGGCGATTTTTGAACATTTCGGGCTGCGCATCAAGGTGCTCGTTTATTCATTCGAAGAATACAAGCGCATTGCACAAGCGGTCCCGCCGGAATGGACCAACGATGAAGGATTGAAAAGCGATGTGCTGTTTTTATGGGAACAAGCCGATGATGAACACGTGTTGGAGCAATTGCCTTTGAAGCCAGGTATTGACCGCGTGCAATACGTGCCCGGAGCAATTCTTTGGTCGGTTGACCGAGGGGATGTCACCAAAAGCGGAATGGCGAAAATCGTCGGGACCAAATTATATAAGCTGGTCACCGTCCGAAATGTGAATACCGTCCGCAAAATTTATAGGCTAATGGAGGAACTGAAATAAAAATAGCCAAAATATATTTCTTATTGATGGATAATTCTGATAATATAAGATTGATACAAAATATGGAAGTGGAGGCGATAAGATGGAGTTGGCAGGCAAAGTGGCAGTGGTGACAGGCGGAGCTTCTGGAATTGGATTGGCGGCGGCAAAAGCATATTTAGCGAAAGGCGCCAAAGTGGTCGTTGCCGATTTTAATGAAGAAGGCGGCAAACAGGCGGCAGAGAGCTTGAAGAACGATGGCGACATCCTGTTCATTAAAGTGGATGTGGCAAGCGAAGATTCGGTGAAAGCGATGATTGATTTCGCGATCGATCAGTTCGGCACAATTGACCTGCTCGTAAGCAACGCCGGCATCGGTGCGTTGACGGAGACGCATGAGCTGAGCTATGAAGATTACCATAAAGTCATTGCGGTCAATCAGGACAGTATCTTCTTTGGCGCAAAGCACGCAATCCGCCATATGATGAATAATGGAGGCGGCGCCATCATCAATACTTCATCGATTCTTGGAAGTGTCGGCGAAGGAGCAGCATTTGCCTATAACGCATCAAAAGGTGCGGTTAACCTCATGACGAAATCCCTGGCGCTCCAATATGCCAAGCACAATATCCGCGTCAATGCCGTCGCGCCGGGCTATGTCGAATCCGGCATGGTGAGCCGTGAAGCGCTCGGCGAAGAGTTCTACGGGCAGCTGGTCAGCAAGCATCCGATCGGCCGTCTCGGTAACGCGGATGAAATCGCCCATGCCATCATTTTCCTTAGTGAAAATGACTTCACCACCGGCACGACGATCTTGGTCGATGGGGGCTATACCGCACAATGAACTGAAATGAAACAGCAGTTTGCATAACACCCGTGCTTTGGATTAGCTATCCAAAACACCGGTGTTTTTTGATTTTCCTGGCTTGGGGGCGCAGACAAGTTTCATCAGCACTTGCCGAGCGGAAACTAGGTGAGGCGAAAGAAGGGTTTCCTTTAAAATACATAAGTTCAGAAAACATAAGGGCCCTGCAGGTGATATGATTAGAAGATACGATCGACAGCGAAAACTCGAAGAAACCAGCCGGGCTATTGGGCTTTTTCAGTTTGGCAGAACAGGTGATGACACAATGGCAACGCAGACAAACACATACCAGACGTCTATACGTCTAACTAAAACCGCATCGGAAAAGATGAGAGGGTTCGGCATCAGCGAACGCTCATTTTTTATGGCGGACAAACCGTTTCAGGTATTTCTTGAACGCTATCCGTCGACTGCGGATGGCTCTCTTTCGGTTGCGCTGCTGTTCAGTGCAGAACAGACAGGGCGGCTGACGGATCAGGCAAATGGGCAACTCGCTGTGCTTCACTGCGTGTTTGCCAACCATCAACTGTTGGTGACCAATGTGACTTTGCGCAAAGCCTACCAGGCACTCGGCACCAATTGGCAGCGCGAGGAATCGATTCAGTTCAACAATTCGCGCGATCCGGTGCCGGTGGCGTTCATGAATTTGATCAACCGGATGACGCCGGCGAAAGAGCGTTCGGATTACGTGAAAAAGCGCATCTCGAGCTGGGAAGGCTATTTAAAAATCCAAGAACAGGGCATGGATATTCCAGATATCAAGACGGGCTATTCGAATCTGGCGTTCAGCCATGATTTCAGCCGCATCACCTTGACGGGCTGTCGCATGGACGACAAAGAATGGAAAAACCTGCGCAATTTGAGCGTCCGCTTGACGGGGATCGACGGCGATGTCGGCAGTGTCCTCAAGACGAAAAACCGGGCGATCGAAATCGAATTGAATCCATACATCATCAAGCAGCTGCGCGAAAAAGCGCATGCTCTTCATAAGAAGGAAGTCGTGTTCAGCAATTTCGCGGCACTCAGCCAAATCCGGAGGTTGCGCCAAGGCTTTACCAATCTCGAGAAAGGCCTCGCGGTTAACCCGCAACTCGACCGCCTGTTGTTCGAGGAACGGCCCAATGTGGCGCCGTTAAAAGAAATGCCTAAGCTCGCGTTCCACAACCGCTTGAATGAATTCCAGCAGCAAGCTGTGACAGGGGCGATGTCAGCGGAAGATCTCTACGTTATACAAGGGCCTCCCGGAACCGGCAAGACGACGGTCATTTCAGAAATCTGCCTGCAAAACGCCAAAAAAGGCTTGCGCACACTCGTCGCTTCCCAGTCGAATCTGGCAGTCGACAATGCGCTCGGGCGTTTGCTTGCCCATAAAGACATCCGCATCTTGCGCGTCGGGCGCACCGAAAGCATCGAAGAAGACGGCCAGAAATTCATCGAAGAAAACGTTGGCCAGTATTGGAAAGACCATACCTTAAAAGAAATCACGGCACAGTTCGAGGCGCGTAAAGCCCGCGAACAAGAAGTTGCCCACAAGCTTGAAGAAACGGAACAGGCCTATGCAGAATTGCAGCCGGTTTTTGAAAAATGGCAGCAAGCCGTGGAAGATAAAAAGGCAGCCCAAGCGAAACAGCGCGAATTGCAGTCGTCCATCGAACCGTTGCAAAACAAAACACGGGCAATCGAGCTCGAACAGCGGCAAGCAAGAAGTCGCAAGCAAAGCATCCAAGAGAAAATGGATGTTCTGCAAGCGAAGATCCAGAAAGCGCAGGGCTTGATTGATAGCGGGCATGGGCCCGAATGGTTCGAACAGCAACAGCGGCAAACAGCCGAAACGATCGAGCAGCTCGAACGCGTACGCGAGTCCACTGAGCTGACCAAACAGCTGTCAGCACTCCGCCGCGAGATGGCATTGATTGAAGAAAAGCGCGACGAAGTGATGGCGAAAGCTAAGGAAAAGCAAGCCGTGCTCGAAACAGTCGAGGGCATGAAAAAAGTCGGCAGCTTGCTTGATATGATGAATGAACAGCAGATCGAAGAAGTGCCGGCGATCACTTTCTCACTCAGCAAGCTCGATATGATCCGCGACAAGATGGCAGAGCGCAAAAAACTCGAAGCCTATAATACCAGTGTCACTTCAGCAATCGGCTATGTCGAGAAATTGCTGGGGGGTTCTGGCATCGATGCGGCGCAAGTGAAAGAACGCGCCTTGTCGCAAGCGGAATCGTTCACCTCGGCCAATATCGATGAGTTTCTGGAAAAGCTGCGCGCGGTGCTGAAAAATTCGCAGCACATCGATTCGAGCGTTCTCACGAAAGCGCTGAGCGGCTTATACAAACGGCAGAACGACGTGTGGCGGAGAGGCGCGATGCTAAAAGCCGCCGATGTTTATATAGAAGAGTCGCAACGTGCATTTGGCCAATTGAAAAAAGCGCTGTGCATGGAACTCGAAAAGCAAAGGCAGCGCTACTTGGACTTGGACGAACGAGGACTGGAACAAGCGGAACGGCAACGTGCAGAACTTTCGCGCATCGAACGGCGAGTGGCCAGTTTGTCCGTCTCGCTTGAAGTGCCGGAAGATATCGCACAGGCAATTGCCGATCACCAAACCCAATTGGCGCAGCTCCAGAAAGACCAAAGTGATTCCGTCCAAACGGCAGCGGATTTGGAGCAACAGCAAGCCAATTTGCTCGCTGAACAAACAGCATTTGAGAAAGCCGAACAGCGAATCGTGGAGATTGCAGCGCAACTTGACATGGCGATGCGGCGTCTAACAGAGAAAGAGCAGGAACTTCAAGCTTTGGAAACCATTCTTTTGGCGGATCCGGAAGCGGCATACGAAGAAACCGCGAAACAACTCGCCAGTTTGTCATTCGATGTGGAATCGCTCAAGCAAGAGCAGAAAAACTTCCCCTTATTGCAATCGGTGCAAAAGCAGTGGATCGGGCTGCTCGAGTCGGCGAATGAGCACGATTTGGATGAAATCCGCAAGCTCTACATCAAACACGCCAATGTCATCGGCACGACTTGCGTAGCATCTGCGCGCAAGGATTTCCAGGACAATTATCCGGTATTCGATGTCGTCATTATCGATGAAGTGTCGAAAGCGACACCTCCTGAACTATTATTGCCGATGCTCAAAGGCAAAAAGGTCATTTTGGTCGGGGACCACCACCAATTGCCGCCATTGCTCGGCAACGATACCTTGGAAGAGACTTTAGAAGAGATGATCAAAGAGGGCAGCGGCTTTGAAGAAAAGCGCGAACTCGAAAAACTGCTCGAAGAATCGTTGTTCGAACGCTTGTATAAAAACTTACCGGAGACTAACAAGACGATGCTCGCCATTCAGTACCGCATGCATGAAGACATCATGGAAACCATTTCGCCATTCTACAAAGACGAAAATGTCCAATTGCAATGCGGCTTGGCTGATTCAGACAAAGAACGCGACCATTTCCTTGAGTCGGCATCCGTCAAACGCCACAATCACCTGATGTGGCTCGATTTGCCGAACGAACCGGCGTATTTCGAAGAACGCATGAGCGGCGGGAAAAGCTTGTACAATCAGTCGGAACTTGCGGAAATCAGCCGTCTGCTGGTGGAACTTAACGACGCGACGGCCGAAGCGAAAGCGGCCGGGCGGATTCCAGCGGACGAGCTGAAAACCGTCGGCGTCATTTCGTTCTACGGCGAACAAGTAAAGCGGCTACAGCGCATGATCGACCAGGAAATGCGCTTGCCGCATTTATTGCTCCGCACCGGCACGGTCGACCGATTCCAGGGCAGTGAAATGGAGATTATCCTCCTGAGCATGGTGCGCAATAACCACAATGACCGCGGCGATATCGGCTTCGCGAAAGATTACCGCCGATTGAACGTCGCGTTGTCGCGCGCCAAGCAATTACTCGTGATGGTCGGCAGTTCCGCGATGTTCACAAAACGTGCGAAAAAAGAACAGACAAAACAGATGTATCAGCATGTGCTCGACGTGGCCGAACAAAAACACGGCGTAAAAGTGCTGCAGAAGGGGTGAGCAAATGGACAAATTGAACAATAAGCTGCGCGCAGAAGTGGCGTCGAACAAGGACGTGACGATCGTAAAAGAACTTTCGTGGCATGTGCCGCTGGTTTCCTATGAAGTGTCGTTTGCCCGCGTCAAGCGGCTCAAAATGGACATTTTGATGAAGATGCTGCTGCTGGCATTTCAAGAAGCAGACATCCGCCGCCCTGCAGCGCTCGCTGAGATGCTATTTGTCGAAGAGCTGTTCATCCGCGATTTAATCGATAAAATGCACAGCACGCAGTTGATCCGCCTGGATGCAAAAGGCTACCGGCTGACCGATAAAGGTTACGGCCATTTGGAAAAAGGCATTTTCGAAGAAGCGATGGAAGACGATGAGGCCATCGTGTCTTTCAGTGCCGTGCACGATAGTTATGGGCTGTCAGAAGATGTGCTTGAAGAAGGTAGGCAAAACTTATCCTCCTATCGCTATGCAATTAGCCAGAATACTGATACCGAGCGCATCCATGAGCTGTTAACGGCAGAAAAAAACAGTGCAGAAGATGGCTATCAAGTGATCGTCGCGGACATTTCATCGTGCGAAGAACTTGGCACTGAATACATTCCGTGCATCGAGTTTCAATTATATGACCAAAAACAGGACCTCTTCTACGCGCGTGTCTGGAACACCCGGCTCGGCGCGTGGGATGAGGTGCTCGAAAAGCAAATTGAAGAAAAGGAACTTGTCGAATGGCGCGAAGCGATGAAAAATGCGGAACCGTCTTAACTAGCCGCTTTAAACTTTGAATTTCCGGAAAATGGGAGTACAATAGAGTTTGTTTCTTTAAAGCAGGCACACAAGCTTGCCTTCAGATAATCGATGATGAAAAGGTGTAATGCAAAATGAAAAATAAAATGATAATGAATAACTACATGCCCTTATTTCTCTTGGCAGTTGTCATGTTGTGGGCGAAGACCTATATCTCGCAAAAAACCCAATTTACGCTGGAAGTGGAAGGGGCGCTGCAGGAATTCCTGTTGGCAATCAACCCTTTAGGTTCAGCACTGCTATTGTTGAGTTTCTCGCTATTCTTCAAAGGAACGCGGAAATACTGGGCGCTGCTTTCGATTTACCTCGGCATGTCGATCTTGCTGTATGCAAATGTCGTCTATTACCGCTTCTTCAGTGATTTCATCACGTTGCCGACTTTGTTCCAAACACAGAACTTCGGCGATTTGGGCGGCAGCGTCCTGACTCTGATCCAACCGATGGATTTCCTGTACTTCGTGGATGTATTGCTTCTCGGTGCATGGGTAATCTCTAAGCGGACAGAAAAAGATATGCGCATCATCAAAAAGAGAATGGCCTTGCCGTTAATTGCGGCGGCTTTGTTGATTTCCCTCTTTAATTTGTCGCTCGCAGAATCAGACCGTCCCGACCTGTTGACACGCGGCTTTGACCGTGCGTATATCGTCAAGTATTTGGGAATGTATAATTACGCCCTATACGACACGGCGGAGACCTTGAAAGCTTCTTCCCAGCGGGTCATGGCGGACAGCGACGACAATACGGAAGTATTGAACTACACGAAATCCAATTACGCGAGTCCGAATGAAGAATATTTCGGTGCAGCGGAAGGCATGAACGTTGTCTATTTGCATCTCGAATCGTTCCAGACTTTCCTGATGGATTATGAACTGAATGGCGAAGAAGTCACGCCGTTCTTGAATTCGATGATGGATGACCCGAATACGATGTACTTCGATAATTTCTTCCATCAGACAGCGCAAGGCAAAACTTCAGATGCGGAATTCATGCTGGAAAACTCCTTATTCGGCTTGCCGAAAGGATCTGCATTCATTACAAAAGGCCAGAACACGTATCAATCGGCTCCAGCCATCTTGAAAGATGAAGGCTATACGTCGGCTGTATTCCATGGCAATAATGGGACGTTCTGGAACCGCTCTGAAATCTACAAGTCTTTCGGCTACGATTATTTCTTCGATATCGAATCGTATCCGAATACGACATCCGCTGATATGGCAGAATACGGCTTGATGGATAAACCATTCTTCGAGCAGTCGGCACCGCTTTTGGAATCGCTGCCGGAGCCGTTCTATTCGAAATTTATCACCGTTTCGCATCATTTCCCTTATAAAATGGACCAGCAACTGGCGACCATCGAAAAAGGAACGACAGGCGATGCGAGCGTCGATAATTATTTCCAGACGGCTCGTTATGCAGACGAAGCAATCAAGCAATTTTTCGAACAGCTTGAAGCGTCGGGACTTGCGGACAATACGATGATCGTCATGTACGGCGACCATTACGGCATTTCCGACAACCACAACGAGGCGATGTCTGAGGTATTGTCAAAAGACATCACGCCGGTAGAGAACGCCAAGCTTCAGCGCGTGCCGTTGTTCATCCACGTACCGGGCATGGAAGGCGGCATCAACGACACATACGGCGGCCAGATTGACCTATTGCCGACCGTGATGCATCTGCTCGGTGTGGAAACGCAGAATTACGTGCATTTCGGAACCGATCTATTGTCGGAAGAACATGAAGAACTCGTCATGTTCCGCAACGGCGATTACGTCAGCCCTGAAGTCTATTCCATCGGCGAAGCGTTCTACGATTCGGAAACCGGCTTGCCACTCGAAGATGAACAACAGCTCGAGCAAGCCGAGACCCTTAAGCAGCACGGAAGATATGAATTGCAGCTATCGGATGAAGTCGTCAACGGCGACTTGTTGAGATTTTACACGCCGAACGGCTTTACGCCGGTCGACCCGGCGGATTATTATTACCAGCAATCCACAGATTCAACTGAATGATTCAAAGAGATGCCCCGAACCATTTTCTGGTTCGGGGCATTTATTTGAATTTAAATGGAATTTTTCCGAGTGATTGGCCAACTTCATTGGCAAAAGCTTTCAAAAGAGAGATAATGGCGATAATCAAACATCATCGTCGTCGAACAGGAGATAACTGCTGCAAAACCTGAAAAGGAGCTGATCGGCATGGCACAGAAACTGACGATTTTCGGAGCAATCGCTGTGTTTTTCTACGTTTTCCACGTCGTGCTGGGAGGATGGCTGTGGGAAGGCTATCGCCATTTGCATCAGCCAATCAGCGATTTGACGGCTCAAGGCGCGCCGGACCGCAGGGTATTGACCGTTATTACGCTGTTGTACGGCATCTGTTCGATTGTATTTGCGGCGAGTGCTTATATCGCATTCAAACGCTTTGCGCCGAAAATTTCACGCATAGGCATGCTGGTTTTTCTGGTAATGCATCTCGTGTCGATTACCTACGGCTTGTTTCCGCAAGACGCCCCGGGAGCCCCGTTGAGCTTTACCGGCATGATGCATTTGACGGTCACGGTCTTGATCGTTCCGCTGACGATCCTGGCGCCGTTTTTGGTCGGGATCGGGGTGAGAAAAGATCGCGATTTCAAAGTATACGGACAGTATTCCATCGCAACAGGCGTGTTCATCTTGATTGCCGGCGGAACGACCGCGATCTTTTTCGCGCAGGGCTGGCCGTATTTCGGTCTTGTCGAACGGCTCAATATCGGTGCGCTGCAACTATGGATGCTCATTAGTTCACTTATGCTTTTTACTATGAAACAATAAATGAACCTTGAATCTAAGATTAAAGGAGCGACAGGATATGTTCTCGTTTTTTAAGAAGAAATGCGCGGTGTGCAAACAAAAAGCACGGCAGCCGCGGAAATATTATAACGACCGCGATGAAGCGGTCGTCGTCTGTGCGCAATGCGCCATATACGCCGAAAGACGCGCGTTCCGGAAACGCAGTGCATAAAACAGAAGGGGCTGTCCCAAAAGGTCATGAAAAGTGACTTTTAGGGGCAGTCCATTTTCGTCTTCTAAAGAAAAGGCTGATGTCCATTTCGACGGACGCTTTCCGCGGGCACGGCCTTAGCCTCTTCCCTCGCTTCGCTCAGTCCAGGGTCTTCGGCTCGCGCTGTTCCCGCTGGAGTCGCCGTCTCCATTCCCATCAGCCGGTTTAAAAAGAAAAAAGGATACAAAAAAATCGTCCATTTCTGTAAAATGGGAGTTACCACACCACCATTAGAGAAAGGACGATTTTTATGTGCAATCCGAAGATTACTTCCTCAAATTATAACACTGAACAAGCCGCATTTCCACTCGCTCTGGGAGAAGGAACTGGCGTTCCGCTATCCAAAAAAGCGAGTCCTACGTTCATTCCCTATAACAACCAACAAGGCTTTGCCATCTTTGATATACAAGATCTTGTGCCAGCCAACCATGTCGCCCGGGTCATCGACGAAATGGTGGAATTGATTGATGATGAGCTGTTTTTCGCGCACTATAAAGGCGGCGGAAGAAGCTCTTTCCATCCAAAGATGATGACCAAAGTTATCCTTTACGCTTATTCGAAGAAAATCTATTCTTCTCGAGGTATTGAAGAAACACTTACTGAACACATTCCGTCCATGTGGCTCGCAGCTGGCCAACAACCAGATCACCGAACGATTAACCGGTTCCGTTCGGACCACTTAAAAGCGATGATGGACTCCCTTTTTGAACAGATGATTCACCAGCTGATCGAACAGAACTACATCACTATGGAGCATTATTTTTTGGATGGCACCAAAATTGAAGCTGATGCCAATAAGTATTCATTCGTCTGGAAAAAAGCGACACAGAATTTCGAAGGCAAGTTGAAGGTAAAGATTGCCGAAACGATTCAGCATATCCATGAACTGGCCGCAGCTGAAGCGATTCCACTCAACGAACAGGTAGAAGAAGCAACGCCTGAACAGCTGGAAGAAATGGCGGAAGCCATGGAAGAACAGATTGACGCATTCACGGAAGCCCTTGATCTGGAAGACGATACCGAAAAACGAAAGCAACTCCGGTCCAAGCGCAGTGAGTGGAAAAAGCCGGTCAAAGCGATTCGCGAAGATTTCCTTCCGCGTCTGGAGAAATATAGTCAGTACCACGAGATCTTCGGTGATCGAAACAGCTTTTCGAAAACAGACCCGGATGCGACCTTTATGCGAATGAAAGATGATCACATGAAAAATGGTCAATTGAAAGCAGCTTATAATGTACAAATGGCCACAGAAAATCAGTTCATTCTTTATTATTCGATACATCAGCGACCAACGGACACGCGCTGTTTTCTTCCGCATCTGGAGAAACTAGCGGCTTCCAGCCTGCCCATGCCGAAGACGGTCATTGCCGATGCAGGCTATGGCAGTGAAGAGAATTACCTGTATGCGTTGGGCGATGAAAAAGAGCCGCATTTCGACTTTCTCATTCCATATGGAATGTATCTGAAGGAAAAATCAGCGAGTTACAAGAAGAATATCAAACACGCGAAAAATTGGACATACCTAGAGGAGGAAGATTGTTTCATCTGTCCGAATGGTCGGCGTGTCGCATTTAAAAAATACCTGAATAAAAAGAATGCCTCCGGTTACGAACAAAACTTAAAAATCTATGAATGCGAAGACTGTTCGGATTGTCCGTTAAAAGCCCTCTGCACGAAAGCAAAAGGCAACCGACAAGTCCAATGGAATCCCATTTATGAAGAAATGAAAGCGAAGGCCAAAGCAGCTCTTGAAGATGAAACGAAGACACAAATCTACGCCCAACGCAAAATTGACGTAGAAAGTGTGTTCGGTCATATCAAGGGCAATCGGTCGTTCCGCCGATTTCTCCTCCGGGGCTTAGAGAAAGTGCATACAGAGTTCGGGATTGTGGCATTGGCCCACAACCTCCTGAAAGTAGCCGGCATGCGCCGGCTACTTTCAGTGACCTCACCAATAAATGAAAAACAGACGGAGAAAAAGAAATTCTTTTTCTCCGTCTGCTTTATTTTAGGGGCTTATGGGACAGCCCCTTTTCATGTTAAAGGAAGTTTCGTTTTCCGCTATAATTAAAGAAACCATAGTTATGGAAGGGGAAGCGCATGAATCACCACATCGAACTCAAGTCCGAAAATCTCCATTCTTCATTTAATAAAGAATACAGACCCATTTTAACAGTCCAATCGGGTGATACGATCGAAACGAGGACACCGGATATCCAATGGGGCTACTCAGCGCATAAGGGTGAAGAACAGGTCATCTACAACTCGCGCGAAAACGAAGAACGACTTGGCCATCCGCTCATCGGGCCGATTGCCATTGAAGGCGCAAAGCCTGGAATGGTGCTCGAAGTGCGTATTAACCAAAACGTCCCTGGCTGGTACGGGCGCAATTGGGCGGGCGGCACGCCGGCTTGGCAAAATGAGAAACTCGGCATCGCGGACAGCGAACGCCTTCAAGTGGACTGGACGTTGAACCGTGAGCAGATGACCGGCAAATGCACCTTGTCCGGCAAGGAATTCAGCGTCGCTTTATCGCCGTTTCTCGGGCTCATCGGCCTGGCGCTTGGGGAAGCTGGAACGCACCCCACTTCGCCGCCGTACCGGACGGGCGGCAATATCGATTGCAAGGAACTGGTCGAAGGCAGTTCGCTGTTTTTGCCGATCGAAGTGGAAGGTGCGCTGTTGTCGTTCGGTGATGGCCACGCCGTACAAGGCGATGGCGAGAATTCTGGAACAGCGATTGAATGCCCGATGGATCTCGTCAATTTGACGGTTGTGCTTCATGAAGAGATGGAACTCCATATGCCAAAAGCCAAAACGCCAGCCGGCTGGGTAACATTCGGCTTCGATGAAGATTTGAACGAAGCCGCAGCGGCGGCGCTCGATGAAATGGTCGGCTTGCTCCAGCAGTTTCATTCATTATCAAAAACGGAAGCGACCGCGCTCGCAAGCGTCGCTGTCGACTTGCACGTCACACAGATCGTCAATGGGGTTAAAGGGGTACACGCCATTTTGCCGCACGGGGCGATTCGTTAATAAGCCATAGCAAAAAGCTGTTCCACAGATGCTAATTATCTGCGGAACAGCTTTTTTTAATGAGCCTTCCTTTTACATCTTGATAGGGACACGCTTCGTCAAAATCTTCATGGCCAGGAATAGCACGAGAATCATGGCGGCCGAGCCGAGTGCTGTCAGCCAGAAATCCGCTTCGAGCGGCTCATACGGCAACCAGTCCAGTGTGTAATTTCTAGGTTTCCACAAATAATCGTTGAGGCCAAAGACGATGAACGTTAAGGCAATAAAGCCGAATCCGGCAATCCAGCGGAAGCGGTAATAGCCAATGCTGATGAGCCAGCCGGCTAAATAATAAGTTAGCACATTCAGGAACAGCGCAATAGCGGCAGCGGCCATGCCAGCTGTCGTCTCGAAAGCGATAGCGGTATCCAGTGCAACTGGTAATGAAATGACTTCTGCCAGCAAATGTTGAATGCCGTTGATGACAAGCGGCACCACTGTCAGGAACAAGGAGAGTCCAATCGCGGCAAGGGAGATACCGAAAAAGGAATCCCGGCGGCTGATCCCCTGCTGGATATGCCGGCCCATAAACGTATAGGCCGACATGATGCCAAGCACCAACATAAAGATATTCGTCGAGTACTGGGAGAAGGTGAAGAACCCTTCAATTGGGCTTGGTCCTCCATTTAGCCAAAAAATTCGGATTAAATGAATCACCAACAGAATGGAGAAAAACCATAGACTCCATCGGATCATTTCGGAAAAAACAGCAGTTGCTACTTTCAGATAGCGGCGTGATGTCATATTAGTTCGCCTCCTCGGTTAAGTAGATAAACAGATCTTGCAGCGAGACGGGACCTATTTCCAGCCCTAAAGCTTGAGCTTCCCGGCGTTTCGATTCGTCCAGCTCTCCGTAGACCATGACAGATTTCGTGCCGCCGAGCTGCTGTTCGTTCAAGTGCTTCATATCTACCGTGAACGCCTCGACATCAGAGGCTGCGCCGGTCACTGATGCGCCCCGTGCTTCGAGTGTTTCATATGGTTCATTCAATACAAGCTGGCCTTGGTCGATGATGACGACATGGTCGAACAAATAATCCATCTCCGACACTAAATGGGTCGATAGGATAAACGTTCGCGGATGTTCTTCCTGGTCTTTCAAGATTTCTTTATAGAAGATCTCGCGTGCCGGCGCATCCATACCAAGATAGGCTTCGTCGAAAATCGTCAACGGTGCGCGGCTGGCGAGCCCCATTACGACATTCATCGCAGATTGCATGCCTTTCGATAATTTATTGACGGGTTTGTTGACCGGCAGTTTGAAACGCTTAATCAATTGTTCTGCATAGTCCATGTCAAAATGAGGACGGTAATGGGAGGCAAGTGCGATTAACTTCTTCGCTTTCTCGGTTTCTTCCTTATAGTCCTTATCGTAGACGAACGCCACTTGCTCCATGTTCTCCGGATTCTCGAACACCGGAGAGCCGTCGACAAAGATGCCGCCGGATGTCGGTTCACGGAAAGCGGCAATCAGCGATAACAAAGAGGTCTTGCCGGCTCCGTTTCGGCCGATAAGGCCATGGATTTTGCCCGCTTCCAATGTCAGCGATACATCTTTCAAGGCTTCAAACTTTTTGAATTTCAATGTTACGTCATTGAGTTGGACTGAAGCTGCCATCATGCATCACGCCCTTTCGTGGATTTGATTAATTCGATGATTTCTTGTTCGGTGATACCTAGTTTTTCTGCTTCCTGTACTAGCCCAGTGACGTAATTATCGACAAATGCCTTTTTCCGCTGCTGGACCAAAGTTTTTTTTGCGCCTTCTGCTACAAACATGCCAATCCCTCGCTTCTTAAAAAGTATGCCTTCGTCGACAAGCTGGGTGATGCCTTTAGAGACGGTTGCGTGATTGATTTTGTAGAAATTGACCAATTGATTTGTTGATGGGGCTTGGTCGCCTTCTTTTAATTGATCATTGACGATCTGGTCTTCGATCAATTCGCGGATCTGCAAAAACAGGGGCTTCGTTGAATCGGATGGGTTGACCATAAAAACACCTCCTTGGGTGAACTGGTAATATGGTTATATACTTATGTGTATAACCATATATCTTTAATGTTTATTTGTCAACAAAGTTGTCAGAAAAATTTCAGGCATAAAAAAAGAGCCGCACAAGTGGCGGCTTTTATGAATGGGGAACGAATTCAGACAGTGACTGTTCGACTAGCTGGATAAACTGGTCAATCTCGTCGTTGCTGGTTTCTTTACGGAATGAAATCCGGACAAATTTTTTCGCGGCATCGCTTTCCGTTCCCATCGCAAGCATTGCAGACATCGCTTCACCATAGCCGATCTTGCAGGCGGTGCCGGTGGAGATGGCGATCTGCGCGCGGTTGCAGGCGAGCATCATCCATTGCCCTTCAACATGCGGCAAAACAAGTCCATGAATGAACGGAGATTTCGACTGTATGTCACCGGTCGCGATGACGCCTTCCGGCAAGTGTTCAATCAAATAGTCCTGGAGCTTGCGAGCGTGCTCATAGCTCTCAGGCTGTTCCATGATAGCGTGTTTCGCGGCGATCGTCGCAGAGACGATTCCCGGAACATCGATTGTTCCGGCGCGGAAACCACCTTGATGCGTCGTTCCCTCATAGACAGATTCCCAGTGGATGGACGGGTCAAGATAGGCAATGCCGACACCTTTAGGGCCGCCGATTTTATGCGCTGAACAAACAGCAGAAGCGACGCCCCACAAGCTGATGTCGACCGGCAGTTTCCCGAAGCCCTGGACGATATCCGAGTGAAGCGGCACGCCGAAGTGGTTGGCGATCTTCGCACATTGTTCGAGCGGCTGGATAGCTCCCATTTCCGAATTGACGAGCTGCATGACGACGAGCGCCGTTTGCTCGTTGATGGATTGTTCGTAAGCATCCAAATCGATGTGCCCGAACCCATCGACCGGAACATAGGTGATGTCATAGCCTTCTTGCTCGAGTTCATGAAGCACCGATAGCACGGAAGCATGTTCGAGTTGTGTCGACACGATTGAGCGGCAATTCCCGGGGCGTCCTTTTAATACCGAGCGAATGGCGAGCTGGTTCGCCTCTGAAGCGTTGCCAGTGAAATAAATGCCGTCTTGCCGCACGTTGAGGAACTGTCCCCAAAGTCTCTTGCACGATGCGAGATAGTCTGCTGCAAGAGATCCTGCATCATGCAAACTTTGCGTATTGCCGAATGCGTTTTTAGCCGTTTCCACGTAGGCGTCAATCGCTTCTTTTCTCATCGGGGCGGTCGCCGCCGAATCCAAGTAAATCATCATTTCCCATCAACTTCTTTCCTTAGCCGAGTTTCTTCTTGTAATCACTGTATCTTTATGTCATTAATAGTGTCAAGACACTTGTAAAGAAGGTGTAAAGTTTGTTCGATGTTTGCATCATCGGGGGAGGCGTCGCCGGGCTCATGCTTGCGCGTTCGCTCCCTGATCATTATTCCATCGCAGTCGTCACGAAAGAACATGACGGGACGGGAAATACAAGCCTTGCGCAAGGTGGAATTGCCGCAAGCCTGAGTTTTGATGATCGTCCCGAATCTCATGCCACGGATACTTTGCTCGCCTCGGCAGATCACGCCGATGCTGGGCGCGTAGAAATTTTGGTCAATGAAGGATCGGAGCTCATGAAGAATTTGCTGAAGCACGGACTGCCATTCGATGGCGACGAACTCGGGAGGCCAGCGCTCGGCATGGAAGGCGCACACAGCCAGCGCCGAATCGTCCATGCAGGAGGCGACCAGACCGGCAAGATGCTCATGCACTATCTAATGGAAGAAACGTCCGGAAAAATCACGCGTTTTGCTTTTCATCAAGCTTTGGAATTAAGGATGGAGAGCGGACGCTGCACCGGCGTGCTCGTTTCGGATCGGTCCGGAAAACGTTCGGTCGTTCAAGCACGCCACGTTGTCCTGGCGACAGGCGGCATCGGGCAATTGTACAGCGAAACATCCAATTCATCCGTTTCGACAGGCGACGGATTATCATTGGCGTATCACGCAGGCGCTGTACTGGAAGATCTCGAATTTGTGCAATTCCATCCGACCGTCCTGACACTTGAATGCAAGTCGTGCGGGCTTATCTCGGAAGCAGTGCGCGGTGAAGGCGCTGTATTGGTTGCCGAAGATGGCAAGCGTGTCATGGACGGCATCCATCCGCTCAAGGAGCTCGCGCCGCGCGATGTTGTTGCCAGGGC